>CAMDGP010000244.1 GCA_945897765.1 Chitinophaga pinensis | reverse complement strand
GAGATGATAATTTTACGAATACGTGTTTGGAAGGAACAGGTCAGGCAGTTGCTTCTGGTACAGCTCCGTTTACAGGTACTTTTCAAAGTATGTCTGTTTTGGGAAATGTCAACAACGGTCAAAACCCGAATGGTACGTGGCAATTGGTTTGTAGAGATACATATGGTGCAGACGAAGGTTTTTTGATTGATTGGCAAATCACTTTCAACAACACTCCTGCACAGCCTTTTATTTTCACTTCTAGCAATATTCCGATTGTCAAACTCACAACGCTGAGCAATCCAATAAACAATGATGTGAAAGTTCCAGTCTTGATGCAAATCATCGACAACGGACCGGGACAAATCAATTATTCCAATCAAACAAATTATGCTTACGAAGGACAAATTCTAACAGAATGGCAAGGATTTACGGGGCCGTCCTATCCGAAAAAGAATTACGATTTTGATTTGACGGATGTAAATGGAAATAAAATTGACACCGTTCTTATGGGTTTACCTCCCGAAAATGATTTCGTTTTTAAAGCAGAATATTTGGATCATAGCCTGCTAAAAAACACGGTGACCTACGAATTTGCGCGACGAATGAAACGTTTTGCACCACGAACGCGACCTTGCGAAATCATCTTAGATGGCGAATACATTGGTTATTACACCTTGACAGAAGCCATCAAACGCGACAAAAACCGAGTAGATATTGCCAATTTAAAACCCACAGATATTGCTGGCGCTGAGTTGACAGGCGGTTACATTATTGAAATGAACATCAACGGTGACCCTGGCGCTTGGAATTCAATTTATCCTCCTATCAATTCCGCAACTTCAACTTTACCCGTTGAATTTAAATACGTTGAACCAAAAGCTACCGTTATCGAACCGCAACAAGCGACCTACATTCACGCTTTTGTTGATTCGTTTGAAAATGCACTGAATGCCAACACATTTATGGATCCAAATGTTGGTTATCGAAACTTCATAGATGTTTCTACTTTCATTGATTTTTTAATAGTGAACGAATTTTCCGTCAATTACGACAGTTACGGCAGAAGCACCTTTATGTACAAAGAGAAAATTACCGATGGAGGAAAGTTAAAAATTGGTCCACCTTGGGATTATGACCGCGCTTTAGATTATGGAAATATTGGTTCTGCTTCGGGATGGGTTTGGCAAATTTGTCACCCAGGATGGCCTTTTCCTTTTTGGTGGTCGAAAATGTACACCGATTCAACGTATCAGAAAGAATTAGCGTGTAGATGGAAAACATTGCGCCAAGATGAATTTAAAACGGAGCATTTCATGTCATTTATTGATAGCATGGCTAACGTTTTACAAGGTCCAGCTCAGCGCAATTTTATGATTTGGAATGATTTAGGCGGACAGACTTACAACGACCAAATAAATTCTTTGAAAACGTTTTTAAGCACACGTTTGACTTGGATTGACAATGAACTTTCACCTTTCAGTAACTACGAAATTGATTTCTCGATTCCAACAGATACAAGCGCTTGCGTTAATTTAACGTACGATGCTTCGCTTCAAAATGGGAACGTACTTTCGTATAATTGGCAACCCGGCCCGGATTCTTCAACAATATATATTCAAAATACAGGAGAATATCATTTGCAAGTAACAGACAATTATGGCTGTCAAAAAAGGGATACGATGAACGTTCAGATTTATCCGACCAGTGATTCCACAATTTACGAAAATGCTTTGTTCAGCTTGGAATTAAACGGAAGTACATTTACAGAAAACGGCACGTATTACCAAACATTGCAAAATGAATATGGTTGCGACAGTTTGATTACGATTCACTTGAAAATAGTCACCAACGAAAATGCTTTATTAATTTCACCCAATCCAACTTCAGACAACATTACGGTCTCAATTCCAAAAGATTTCGTTGGAAATGCGTATGAAATTTATGATTACACGGGTAGAATTTTGCACTCTGGCAACTTAGTATCAGAAAATCAAACACTTTCCATTTCAAATTTCGCTTGTGGTATTTATTTCTTGTCCGTTGAAGGAATACAGAAAATTGCCTCGATTGTTAAGGAGTAGATAGTTACATTCTAAGTATTTTATCCTTTGTTTTCACACTACAAATAAAGTTAGTTTACAGTAAACTGTTTACTGTAAACTAAAAAACGCTGTAAGTGTTTTTGATATTGACTTGTAGAAGATTAACTTTCAAGTAGTAAGTTCAATTTTAAAAATCTAAACTTTTTGTGTTTTACTACAACCATTATTTCAAAAGTAAATTTATACCATCAATTTTATATTTATTTCAACTCTGTTAATTGCTCTTTGTATTTAAATTTACCCCTTAGAATTTCGGCTTAGCAACTGATTTCATTATATTTGCCGACCTTTATATACATTTTATGAATGAAACTATGAATGCCACTACATCACAATCAATTATTGCTCTTGAAGATAAATTCGGTGCGCATAATTATCACCCACTTCCAGTTGTTTTAACTCGAGGTGAAGGTGTGTTTGTTTGGGATGTTGAAGGTAAACAATATTTTGACTTTTTATCGGCTTATTCTGCTGTTAATCAAGGGCATTGTCACCCAAAAATTACAAAGGCGTTAATTGATCAAGCGCAAACCTTAGCGTTGACATCGCGTGCTTTTTACAACGACTCTTTAGGTGAATATGAAAAATATGTCACCAATCTTTTTGGTTTCGACAAAGTATTGCCAATGAACACTGGCGCTGAAGCGGTGGAAACAGCTATAAAATTATGTCGTAAATGGGCGTATGAGAAAAAACGAATTACTGAAAACCAAGCGGTGATTGTTGTTTGTGAAGGAAATTTCCACGGACGTACAACTACAATTGTTTCTTTTTCAAGTGATCCAGATTCGAATAAAAACTTTGGACCTTACGCGCCAGGATTTGTGGCAATTCCATACGACGATGTGAATGCTTTAGAAGCAGCCTTAAAATTACCAAATGTTGCTGGATTTTTAGTGGAACCAATTCAGGGAGAAGCTGGAGTTTACACACCGGCAGAAGATTTCTTAACTAACGCTAGAAGATTGTGCACAGAAAACGGTGTACTTTTCATTGCAGACGAAGTTCAAACAGGAATTGCGCGTACGGGAAGTTTATTAGCAGTTTGTGGAAATTGTACGTGTGAAAATAAATGTGAACGTCAAACCGAAACATATAATCGTCCTGATATTTTGATTTTAGGAAAGGCACTTTCAGGAGGTGTTTATCCAGTTTCAGCAGTGTTGGCTGACAACGAAATAATGATGGTTATTAAACCAGGCCAACACGGATCAACATTTGGTGGAAACCCAATTGCTGCTAAAGTTGCGATTGCTGCACTAGATGCTGTGGAAGAAGAAGGCTTGATTCAAAATGCACGTCGCTTGGGACATATTTTCAGAAAAGAAATGAATCGCATTATTGAAACTTCCGACTTAGTTGTGAAAGTTCGTGGAAAAGGTTTGTTGAATGCAATTGTTGTAAACGACACTGAAGATAGTCCAACTGCTTGGAATTTATGCGTAGCTTTAAAAGAAAACGGTTTACTGGCAAAACCAACTCACGGAAACATCATTCGCTTCGCACCACCATTGGTAATCACTGAAGATCAATTATTGGAATGCGTTGGGATTATAGAAAAAACAATTAAGAATGTAGAATTAAGAATTAAGAATGAAAAATGAATTGGTCTCCTCCCTTGAGGGA
>CAMDGP010000243.1 GCA_945897765.1 Chitinophaga pinensis | reverse complement strand
AGGGTAGATCTTATTGCCGTATTAGTGTGCTTTTGAATATGATCTTCAACTTGCGATTCAAGGAGGTGTATTTGCTTCCGATAAACAGAATCGGTTTGCATTAGGTTGTTATGAATGTAATCAGTAGCACATTCAGCACTTTGTCCCTTGCTCTGTATTTGAACGAGAAGAACGAAAATTATTATCAGAATAAAATTAGAATTTTTCATTTGATAACGTATAAGTGTTTTAATCATTTGGCTTTTCGTTCGTGCTGGATTTTGGAACTGCAGTTGATGAACAACTGAGTTTAAATATACGCAGAAAGCGTCAAACGAAGCACTAAACTCCGCTTGACGCAAAACCGCAGTTGTATACCGTTTTTTAATTAGTTAAATATTCAAGCTGGCAGGGAGTGCACCAGTTTCGTAATACGAAGAACAGAGCATGAAATATTTCACTTCTAGTTTTTCGGATTACTAAATCCCTGCTTGAGCTTATTTGCATTTATAGCACATTGTAATAACTCGATAGTTATCTTAAGCAATTTCTAGTATTTAATTGCTTTCATTTCCATAGATTCTGTCAAATAATAGATTGTCCTAGAGACATCATCCAAAATATATTTAGGTTCTTTATCTTTTCCAAAATTGATTTCATTGGTTTTTTGACCTGTAGTTTTTGAGATACCAATTAATCCAAAATCTTTAGACTCAAGTTTTCCCAGAATAAATTGAGTGTCATTTCCTGATGCAGAAGCTTTAAAACGTTTTTTAACCATTTCCATTTCTTTTGAAGCAGCAGAAAGATGAGCTGATGCTCCTGTGTTTGCCAATTGACCAATCGCATCGCAAAATTCACGCGCTTCTGGTGTGTTAACATTTTGAGATGCCACTTTCGCACGAGCTTCTAAGTCTGCATAACGCATTGCATCCATTGTATTAAGCACAGCTGAGGTGGCGTACAAGGCTTTTTTCCAGCCTGAAATCCCGGGTGCGGGGATATGTGTTATATAAACTTCTTTTCCATCTTTTGTGTAAGCCGCAACTGTTTGTGATGAACTCAAAACAATTAAATCTTTTATGATTTCAATTCGAGTTGGCTTTTCTTTTTGTTCAAATTGAATTTGATTTGCAACCAATGCTTCTTGAGTTGACGCATTTAGGTAAGTAACAGTTAACATGGAAGATGAAGGATTGAAAGTATACGACAAGTCTCCGTCGCGTAAGTTGAGCAAAGGATACTCAATTTTTGATGCTACGTTCTTTGCTAAAATAGATTTATTTGACTCGAGACTTACAATATCCTCTTCTAAGTCAGTTCTAACGTAAACTGCATTTCCCAGGAGTTTCATTTCTTGCACAGAACCATTTACCTTATAAAAATCATTAAATAAGTAGCTTCCGTTTTCGAGATTAACAATATTCAATAAACTTGCGCCATTGGTTCCTTCCATGCTGATGATTAATCCTTTGTTGCTGTAGCTGTATTTCTTAACTGTCCCCTTCAACTTCACTTGTTCTGTCCATAATTCAGCTCCAGTTTTATAATCATACATAGTCATTGTTGGTTTAAACATGGTATTGTTTGGATCGACAGCACTTGAAATTATCAATCCAACAGGATCATAAATTATTAAATCTGGCAAGCCTTTTTGCTTAGCGGGTTGAGCCCAAATGGGATTTCCGCTTGCAAGCTCATAAGCCATTACTGCTTGACCTTTGATATAAATGAATTTATCCTTTTCAAGAAACGAAGTAGCTAATTTGGTTTCAGTTACAGTCGTAGTTTGGGCTCCTTTTGTCTTAGGCAATTCGGCTTTCCAAATTTGTTTGCCATCTGCTGCTGAAAAACAATAAATTGCACCACCTTTCATTCCCCCAGTGGTAGGGATTATGAAATTTCCATCTTCGGTTTCAATCGGGCTACCATCAATCACTTCAGCAAAGATGCTGTTTCCAAAAACTCCTTTTAATTCCCATCTAACTTTTCCAGTTGAGGCGTCAACAAGAAAGAAAACTGATTCCGATCCTTTTAATCCTTGCATAAGAAAATCTCCTGTGCTGCCTAAAAGGTATTGTTTTCCGATAATGGTATTTTCTTTTTTAGAATCATAGAGTACTTTGCCATCGTTTACATTAAAAATAACTTTGGTCTCCAATTTTCCTTGTCCACGAGTAATCATACCAAAGGGCGTGTTTGGAATCATTTTAAATTCATCCTCTGTTGGAGAATCTATTGCATTTACAGTGTAAGATATGATTCCGGTTTTATCATCCATCCCTGATACGCCATCCAAAGTTCCCAAAATCAAGTTTCCGGTAGGAGAAACTTGATACCAATTAATAGTTTTATCCAATTTAACCTGCCATTGAGAAAAGGAAATAAAAGCTACTAAGTAAAAAAAGATGAAAGTTATTGTTTTCATAACTGGTGTATTGATTAAGTTCTTGTTATTTTTTGATTTTTATGCATCGAACCGAGAAACCTAGTTCTCTTGGTTCTGAATAGGTTTCAACTGTGTTTTTTTCTGCTTCTAAGTAGCGATCCCAGGAAGAATTTTCATATCCAATTCCAGTTCCTTCGGTCGAAGTCCACCATCCACCACTTGTAGTAAGTCCTCCAAAAGTTCCATCTTCGAGACAAAATCCTCCTGGCAAACCATTAAAACCATTCGGTTCTGTTCCATTTCCTTTTTCTTTCCAACCGGTTGCACTTTTTAGTTTTTTACCTGCCTCCATAATTCCTCCACAATAATCAACAAGTATTTTCCATTCTGCGTCGGTTGGTATTTTGTAGCCATTGGGAGCAAGTCCTCTTTTATCGTTCACTGCAAACCAATTATAAAGTCGACCGTATTTTTTACCATTTTCAGCTGAAAAATTATAAAAGCACCAAGCGGGTTTACCTTCTTGGCCTGCCTTTTTCCATTCTTCGGCTGTTTTAGCTTGTGGGATTAATTCACCATTTCTGAATTTGGCGGTGTTAAGGTTCGTAGCAGTCCAAATTTGTGTACCAATTTTAGCTTCTTTAACAGGCGTCTGAGCCAAAATAGTAAGGTTTAATACTGAGAAAAGAAAGAGTAGCAATTTTTTCATATTGTTAAATTTTTTAAAAAAAAACCAAGAAATGTGCCAAATCAAATTTAGTTACCGTCTCATTTTGTCTTTTTGGCCTGATCGTCAAGCCAATTCGATATTCCTGAAGGCAGAAATGGAAATAAAAAACTAGAGCCCTTAATAATTCTTCTTCACAAAATTGCAATGATGAATGCAATGTCCAACTATCATGAAGCCGATGGCGCGAGTGGAATAGGTGGTGTTGTTCGCCGGGGCTTGGAACTGAAGCATTTCAGGCGACATGTATTTGAATAGAGCAATGGTAGACTTGCGGACGAGTTCGAATTCAGTTATTAATTCAGTAAGGCTCTGATTCATTTGTTTCGAGTTTTCTATAAAATCGTTTTCATCAAATCCAGGAAGAGGCGTGTTGTCGAATCGTGAAAAACGTAAGGCGCGATACGCGAAGATGCGTTCGCATTCAATGATGTGCTTGAACACTTCTTTGGTTGTCCATTTGCCAGGAGCGTATGCAAAGTTTTCTTTTTCGGCAGGGATGGAATTGAGAATTTCAAGTGTTGCATTTAAATCGTCATGCAACGCCACTAGCAAGTCATTCGACGGAATAAGTTCGTAGTAATAGTGAAAGTAGGTTGGAGCTTCGGAGTAAATTTCTTGGTTAGTCATGGTGTGATGATTATTATAATGTCAACGAGGGTCTTCGACGAGGGCAACTGGCGTTGCGAGGGCGAATTTCTTCGCGAGGGTCTT
>CAMDGP010000242.1 GCA_945897765.1 Chitinophaga pinensis | reverse complement strand
GCAGTTGCTTGGCTTAAATAGGACAAATTAGCGTCGAAAGCCAAACCAAATTTAATTCCTTTGATTTTAAATCCCAACGTAGTAATCAATGCATCATTGTGACGATAATAAAAACCGTAGTTCACACAAGTTGTTTTGTTAATCGTAGTAATTTGTGAACTTTCTTTTAAAATATGTTCAAAAGTCATACCCGCTATTAAATTATAACCTGTTCCTGTTTTAAAGTAAAGTAAACTAGGTTGTAATCTTAAATCTTTTTTTCTACTCGTTATGTCAGCACCTAATTGAACAACTGATTGCATATAAATTCTATCTCCACCAAAAGAAAAATTAATTTTCTGTCTTGTTAAGTGATTCAAAGCCAATCCACCATAAAAACGTGTTTTATTTCTCATGCTGTATTGATAGAAAATACCCGCACCTAAATCGATAGAGGCATACGAGTCATTTAAACCAATTTCATTATCTGCTAAATCAACGAATTCCATTCCATTCCATTGATTTTCGAATGTTTGAGCAGTTCTATCTAGTGATTGTTGATAAAATCCAGGAGCAATTCCAATTGAAACTTTATTATTTCTATCCAACGATAACGTGTAGTTAATAGGAATAGAAACATTGGTTGTCATTAATTTAGCAGACCCTGTTTGATCATTTAATGCATTCAAACCTACACCAAAGTTATTATTACCACTAAAACCGTCAGGGATTTTAAATTCTGCTGTTAAGGTATTTGTTCTTAAACCAATTCCCGGTTCGGGGATTGTTAACCATTGGCTTCTGAAGTTGGTGAAAAATCCGAAATCTTCCTCACCCGTTGCAACAGCTGCAGGATTATAAAGTACAGGAGATTGATACCAAGTGCTTAAATTTCTATCCTGCTGCGAAAAAACACCCGCAGAAAGTAAAGAAAATAAAGTTGAGAAATATATATTTTTCATTTGTATTATCTAATTAACGTTACGTTACCTTTCATTTCATCTGATCTACCATCGATTCTTCTATAACTTACATAATAAGTATATGTGGCAGGATTTACTTTTTTCCCTTTAAATGTCCCATCCCAACCTTCATGAGGATCAGTCGTTCTAAAAACCATTTTTCCGTAACGGTCATAAATTCGCATGTCAATTTCAGCGATAGCACCACCTTCTTTGGTAAATCCATTATCAACAAAATTATTGTCAATATCAACATTTGTCAAAATTCTAAAGATGTCATTTTCACCATCTTCATTGGGTGAGAAGGTATTTGGTAAGACAACTTTTACGTAATCTCTAAAACGAACATCAACACAAACGGAATCATATGCTTGACAACCGTTTGCAGTCGTATAAGTTACAAAATAACATGTGTTGTAAAAAGGATTAACAACTAGAGAATCTCCACCAGCACATCCAGAGCAACCAAAAATACTATCTGCTGGATTATTGCTTTCATACCACATTAAAGTTCCACCAGCAGGAAAACCTTCAGCATACAAATAAGCTTCTTCATACATGTAAATTAAAGTATCTTCAATTTCTACATAATCAAGAATAGCTGGGTCGTAAACAATAATAGTTGGTGGAATTGGTGGAATTGCTGGATTTGGTATTGTAAGCTGACTTGTCGTATCTGATAACGTAACAACTACTGATGGTATTTGACCAACTGTAATTGTTTGACTTGCTGTATTAGAGCCAAATGTATTTGTCACCGTTAAGGAAATCGAAAAAGTCCCGGAAGTATTAAAACAAACTAAACCAGGATTTTGTCCTAAATAAGTTGACGGAGTTGCTCCTGTAAACGTCCACTCATAAGCGAGTGTGTTTGAAGAGGAATTGTTGGTAATTGAAATGCAGTCACCTGCACACAATATGTCATCTGAAACAATAAAATTTGCAGTTGGTGTTTGTGACCAAATACTACTTGATAACAGTATGGAAAGAAACAATATTAAGTGCTTCATGGTAAATAATTTTATAATTTGTTTACGAAAGTAATTAAAAAAGTTTCAAATTAAAGAATTTTCAAATACTAGCTTTTAATAATTTCCTAATTTCATTCATTTCTTTCACATCATGTACTCTAAAAATAGATGCATTTTTCAAAAAAGTTATTGTATTTAAAATAGTAGTTCCATTCAAAGATTCGTCAGGAACTATTCCAAGTTTTTTGTAAATCATTGATTTTCTTGAAATTCCAACTAAAATTGGTTTTTCTAATATTTGTAATAACTCAAAGTTGTTCAGTAATGAAAAATTTTCTTCTAAGGTTTTATCGAAGCCAAAGCCGGGATCAATTATTATGTCATTAATTCCACTATTTTTTAGTTTTTGAATTCTTTCTGAGAAAAACTTTACACTATCCATTAAAATATTTCTATTTGAATCTAACGGTAGAGTATTAATTTCGTTACCACTACTGAAAGTTAAAATGTATGGAACTTTCTTTTGAGCCACAAGTTCAATTAATTCTTTATCAAAAGAGCCTCCGCTCACATCATTTATAATTGATATTCCTTCATCAATTCCAACTTTGGCAACATCAGAACGCATAGTGTCTAATGAAATCACTAATTCTTTAAATTCTTTACGTATTGCTTTTATCGGCTCATGTATCCTTGTTATTTCTTCACCAATACTCGGAATTAAAGCATTTGGTCGAGTTGATGCTCCTCCGATATCAATAATGTCAACTCCATTTTCAAGCATTGATTCAACAGTCTTTAAAATTTCGTCAATATGCGTTTTTCTACTTTCTGAGTAAAATGAATCTGGTGTGCAATTAATAATACCCATAATTTTTGGGGAATTCAAATCATATAAATTCCCTTTCACATTTATGAATCTGTTTTGCTTGAATTGATGTATTTTTGTCATCAGTTATGGAAAAAACTTCTTTAGAATACACAAATGTAATCAATCTTTGCCGAGAAATCTTTGAAAAGAAAACGAGAGATTACGGTACTTCTTGGCGAATTTTAAGGCCAAGTTCTCTTACAGATCAAATTTTCATTAAGGCTCAGCGGATTCGAACGGTTCAAGAAACGGGTGAGAATAAAGTAGGTGAAACCTTCGAGGATGCGTTTATGGGAATTGTTAATTATTGCATCATGGCTATTTTTCAATTGAGAAATGAAAGTGGGTTTAATGAACAATTAACTTTGGATGAAGCCATGAAAGTTTATAATGAAATTTCTACAGAGGCTTTTGAACTGATGAAGAAAAAAAATCACGATTATGGCGAGGCTTGGCGTGATATGCGTGTAACTTCACTTACAGATTTAATTTTAACAAAAGTTCTGCGAATCAAACAAATCGAAGACAATAAAGGCGTTACAGAAATTAGTGAAGGAGTTGAAGGTAACTATTTTGACATGTTGAATTATTCTGTTTTCGCTCTCATTCATATTGAAACAGCTTGTTAAAAGTGTGTTAAACAAAATTACTTTATTGAAGTAACACTTATTTTTGAAAAAAAAACGAATTATGGAAATGGTAAAAAATGTAGTTCCTTGGAGCATTAGAATTTTAATTTCAGCATTGTTTTTGGTTTCGGCTTACGCTAAAATCTATCCAGACCCATCCTATTATTTTAGCATTACAAAATTCGAGTACACCCAATTATATCCAATGGGTTTCAGTCCCGAATTGGCAGTTTATTTCTCTCGTGTACTTATTGGAATTGAGTTTGCCCTCGGGTTCTTACTTATTTTTCCTTTTAATCTCAAGAAAATTGTAATTCCAGCAACGATAATTATGTTGGCAGTATTTTCGATTCATCTTTCAATTGAAATTCTCTCGGGTAATAATTCAGGAAACTGCGGTTGTTTTGGTAGTCTTTTGCCGATGACTCC
>CAMDGP010000241.1 GCA_945897765.1 Chitinophaga pinensis | reverse complement strand
CAACTCCAGAGAAAATAAAAATGGCCCTAAAAATTAAAGCTCCAATGATGCCCCAAATCAAAACCTTATGTTGTAATTTTCCTTCTACCTTAAAAAATCCAAAAACAAGAATAAATACAAATAAATTATCAACGGAAAGTGCTTTTTCTATCCAATAGGCAGACTGAAATTGAGCGAATTTTTCAAAACCAGCTTGCCAATAAACCAAACCGCTAAACAACATAGAGAGTGATATCCAAACAATTGTCCAAGTTGTGGCTTCTTTGTTAGAAACAACATGACTCTTTTTATTAAGAACGCCTAGGTCTAAAACTAACATAAAAGTTATTATAACCGAAAAGACAATTAGTAATCCTGGATTTGTTGAAAGTAAATTATTCATATTTATTTTAAGATTCACAAAAGTAGAAATTTAGAAGTGATTCTGTTAATTAGTTTAAGAATTAACTTAAGATGTTTTTTACGAAAACCTTTATTCAATCTCATATTAAATTTGGTTAAAAAAAACCTTCCTTAATTCTAAAATAGTACTTTTGCCCCACAAAAAAAAGAATAGAATGAGTACAGCTTTAGGAAACCACATTTTGGTAGAATTTATGAATTGTGAGCCACACATTATGAATGATGTTGCAGCAATTGAACGTGATATGGTTGGTGCAGCTCAAAAAGCAGGCGCCACAGTTATTAATTCAACATTTCACCATTTTTCACCTTATGGAGTTTCTGGAGTTGTTGTTATTCAAGAAAGTCATTTAGCAATTCATACTTGGCCAGAATATGGTTATGCTGCTGTTGATTTATTTACCTGTGGTGAAATGGATGCTTGGATTTCTTTCGATTTCTTAAAGGAATGTTTCGGAGCGAAGTCTTACTCTGCAATAGAAATGAAAAGAGGTTCTGTTAATTTATTGACAAGAAATAATTTTGATATTTCTACTATGCGTCAAAAAGCAGCTGAATGGAGAAACCCTGAATTCTATACAAGAAACGTTTGGTTCACTGATAAAGATGCCGACCAAGCCTTGTCATTACGTTTTACAGGTGAAGTATTTTTCGATGTTCAATCTCCTTTTCAACGCGTTCGTATTTTAGAATCTTATAAATATGGTAAAATGCTTGCATTGGACGATATGGTTATGACAACAGAAGAGGACGAGTTTCATTACCATGAGATGATTTCACACCCAGCTATGTTTACTTTAGGAAATGCAAAAAACATTTTAGTTATTGGTGGGGGTGACGGTGGAACAGTAAGAGAGATTTTACGCCACGAAGGAGTTGAGAAAGTAACAATGGTTGAAATTGATGGAGCCGTTATTGATTCATGTAAAGAATTTTTACCCGGAATTGCAGCAGCTTTTGACAATCCAAAATTAGAATTAATTGTCGATGATGGAATTGCTTTCTTAAAAAATGCAGTTGCAAATTCGTATGACTTAATTATCGTTGATGGTTCAGATCCTGTTGGTCCAGCTGAAGGATTATTTTCAGTAGAATTTTACACAAATTGTTATAATGCATTAAAGGATACAGGAATGCTAGTTGCACAAGGAGAATCACCTAAATTCAACGAAAAAGCATTTACTGAATTAAATTATACTCTTCAAGGCATTTTTGGCAAAGATAAAGCTCCAGTTTCTTTATTCTTTGTTCCGACCTACCCAACGGGGATGTGGAGTTTCCAATATGGAATTAAAGGTGATTTAAATCCTAAGAAAATTTCAAACATCGAAAAAATTGAAGAATTTGTGGACGCCAAAGGATTGAGATATTACAACGAAGAGGTTCACATTGGAAGTTTCGCAACACCTAATTTCGTCAAAAGTTTAATCAAATAGGGATTTTCCTCAATTTTATTTTAAAAGTCGAATTAGTTAATTTTATATTTTTGGCCAATAATTATTTAATCAAAATTTATGCAAATCTCAGCAAACAAGGTAGTTTCCTTAAAGTACAAACTTTCAAATCACCAATCAGGAGAAAAAATTGAAGAAACAAACGAAGAAAATCCATTAGTGTTTTTATACGGAGTCGGTGGTTTAATTCCTGAGTTCGAGGAAAATTTAGCAGATAAAAAAGTAGGAGACTCATTCGATTTTCACATAATTGCATCAAATGCATACGGAGATCATGACCCAGAACATATTGCAATGATTCCTAGTAATGTTTTTCATGATGACAATGGTAACTTTGACAACGATATGTTTCAAGTTGGCGCAATGATTCCAATGAGCGATAATGAAGGAAATCAAATGCAGGGTAAAATAATGGAAGTAGACGAGGAAAACGTAAAAATGGATTTTAATCATCCTTTAGCAGGAACAGATTTGCATTTTCAAGGTGAAATATTAGACATCAGAGAAGCTACAGAAGATGAATTAGCACACGGACATGTGCATGGTGAACACGGACACCAACATTAAGTAATAAAACTATTAGTTTTTTTGTTTAATTTGTTTAATTCACACCAATATGGCTACGATTTTTGAAACACGGCTAATAGGAAATATTGGCAAGGATGCTGTCGTTAAGTTAATGGACAGAGGTATTCTTGCAATCAATTTTCCTGTAGCACACAATAAAAACTGGAAAGATAAACGCACCGGTGAACTAAAAACCAAAACAACCTGGGTAAGCTGCACTATATGGAAAAAAGAAGGCGCAAACATGCGTATTGTCGATTTTCTAAATAGAGGAACACTTGTTGAAGTAATAGGTACACCTTTCGCTAAAGCATTTCAACAAGAAGATGGATTCATCAGAACAGAAATAAGAATGAATATTGCACGAACAAATATTCTTCGACCGGTCACAAAAGAGGATAATATTCCAACGGAAATGCTTACGGATGAATCTAACTTTGATGTTTCTTTAGACGATTTTTCCTTAGAAGAAAATGATTTTAGTTGATTAACAAATAGTTAAATAAAAGTTTATTTTTTTATTAAATTCTTGCAGATTAAGAATTATTTAAATTATATTTGCACTCGAATTTACAAAAAAAATTCCTCCTTAGCTCAGTTGGTTAGAGCATCTGACTGTTAATCAGAGGGTCTCAGGTTCAAGTCCTGAAGGGGGAGCAACGAAAACCCAGTGAAACTTTAGTTTTGCTGGGTTTTTTGTTTTCACTGATAAACAGGAAGAGCTGTAAAACCAAAAGTTTTTGCTTCAAAAAGTAAGTCGGGTGAAAAATTATTTTTCATCAAAAGGATCTACAATCGGTTCCTCGGGAATTTTAAATTGTCCCCTTCGATGAATAAAAGTTGATGTAAACCATTCTTTTTCCTCTTTGGTCATCTTTTTGAGTGATTCTGAGGTGTTATTCCCCAACTCAACGGGATCATAACCGAGTTGATTGATGTTAATGGTATCTATGGATATTTGTCCATAACTCAGTCCTGTCAATAGAAAGGACACTGCGAAAATTATTTTTCTCATTTTACTATTTTTTTAGAGTATCAGGTGTAGTTGAATTTGGTGGATCGGGAAGTTGAAAATCCATTTGTAAAGAATCTATTTTATTTAAAAAATTATCTTTTTCTTGTTCTGTAAATGAACCTTGAGATTTCCATTTTTCTTGTTCTTCCTTGGGTAAACTCATTAAATAATAAGCAAATGCCCTTTGATAAGGATCATATCCTGGTTCCAAAGTTGAATCAGGTATAACGTTAGTTTGATTTTTTTGGTTTTCTATAAATATTTGATGATTTCCCACTTTTCTTCTTGTTGAACAACTGATCAATAAAGTAAAAATTAGCGGGACTCCTATTAGTACTGTTGAATTTTTCATGATAATTAAACAAGATTTAACTGTTTCGTTACAAAAAATGTGATTCAAGTTGGACAATGTTTGGAT
>CAMDGP010000240.1 GCA_945897765.1 Chitinophaga pinensis | reverse complement strand
ATTAACCAATCACGTGGTTTGTCCTGAAGATAGATGGCTAAAACAGCGGCGTACAATTCGCGATAACCATTGAGATTCAACCAATCTTGCAATTTTTCATCCCCTTCAATCGCTTTTGCCCAAGCTAAAATCACCATTGAAGAGTAATTCATCGGTTTCATAGCAACATTCGTTCTTGGAACTGCTTTCTGTGTTATAGGTACACTATATTTTTCTTTCTTTTTAAATGGATTCCAACTCATTGTTTACTTTTTAGAAAAACCAACTTGCTACAAAAATAGAAGTTATCACACAAATCAAATCCACTAACAACATTGTTCCTAGCGTGTAACGCGTATTTTTAATATTCACTGAACCGAAATAAACAGCTATCACATAAAAAGTCGTTTCTGCACTGCTTTGGAAAATGCAACTCAATCTTCCTGTAAACGAATCCGGTCCAAAATTGCGCATTGAATCAATCATAAATCCGCGTGCGCCACCTGAACTAAAAGGTCGCAACATCGCAACAGGTAAAGCATCTGTAATGTCTTTTGAAACGCCTAAATTTGAAAAAACATACGAAATTCCATTGCTGATAATTTCAAATAAACCCGAATTTCTGAAAAGTGAAATCGCAGCTAACATTCCCAAGATATAAGGGAAAATCGTGATTCCAGTTTTCAGTCCATTTTGTGCGCCTGAAACGAAAGAGTCAAAAATAGTTGAATCCAAAGCACTAAATTTCTTTTCGTTCACAAAAGAAAAAATCAAGGTAAAACCAATGATTCCTACTAATAACAAACCTGAAAAATTATTCGTAAAGTAGTTTTTCTCAATTAAATTCAAATGATTGATGTACAACAAAAGTCCGATTATAGCTGACAATACCGTAATTAAAGCAACGACCAAAGAGGCACTTTTAAAATTCACTTTTTGACGAATTCCTACAATTAAAAACGCCGCAATCGTTCCTATAAAAGATGTGATTATACAAGGCAACATCACATCGGCAGGATTTGCTGCATTTTCAGCTGCACGGTAACCAATAATCGATGTTGGAATCAAAGATAATCCTGCGGCATGCAAACACATGAACATTATTTGCGCATCACTTGCCTTGTCTTTTTCAGGATTGATTTCTTGTAAACTTTGCATCGCTTTCAAACCGAAAGGTGTCGCGGCAGAATCCAATCCTAAAAAATTAGCTGCAAAATTCAAAGTCATATAAGAAATCGATTCGTGATTTTTTGGAACACTTGGAAACACTTTGGTAAACATGGGACTCAAACGTTTTGCTAACCTTTCTGATGCACCAGAATCAATCAACAATTGCATGATTCCACAGAAAAAAGCCAAGTAAGCCACCAATGGCAAAATCAAATCAGTTAAGCTGTTTTTACATGTTGGAAGTAAACCATCCGATTTTTGTAAACCCGAATAAACTTTAACTGTTTTGTTCGCAAAAACATAAGTTGTGTCAGCATTTTTTGGATTTAAATTCACAATGTAAGTTCCTTCTGGGCTTGCTTTCAAAGAATCTTGAATGTTGTGAGGCAATTGATGAATGAATTTTTCACTGACCAAAATCGGAGCATCTTTTTCTCCATTCAAGACATAGTCAATCGAATATTGATTCGAAGAAAACAGACTCACCACCAAAAAGAAAATTGATGAAATGAATATAACAAGCCAAAATCTACTTAGTACCATTCAACGAAATTGCTGATAATTTTAACGCTTTTTAAACTTTAACTGCTTTTCTATTAACATACGTTATTGAATTACGAATCAGTGTATGAGTTTTGAAGTCAGTTGTTTGTTCGTGTGTACATTTGTTTAATCAAATTAACAGACACATGAAAACAGTATTTCATTCCGAAGCATCAAGAGGTCACGCCAATCACGGTTGGTTAAACGCTAAACATTCTTTCAGTTTTGCAAGTTGGCAGAATCCTGAGCGAATTCATTTTGGCGCTTTACGTGTGTTAAACGATGATATCGTTGCACCATCAATGGGTTTTGGCAAGCATCCACACGACAACATGGAAATTATTACTATTCCTTTGAAAGGTGCATTGAAACATCAAGACAGTATGGGGAATTCTTCTATAATTGAAGTTGGAGAAGTGCAAGTGATGTCAGCTGGGACAGGCGTTCAACACAGTGAAGTGAATGCCAAACAAGACGAGGCAATCAATTTGTTTCAAATATGGATTTTCCCCAACAAGCAAAACGTAACACCTCGCTATGACCAAATTCGTTACGGTGAAGAGTCAATGCGAAATAATTTCCTTCAAGTGGTTTCACCAAATCCCGATGATGCAGGAACGTGGATTCATCAACAAGCATGGATTCACCTTTCGCAATTGGAAGAAGGAAAAAGTCTGAGCTACGAACTAAAACAAAAAGGAAATGGCGTTTATATTTTGAATATTGACGGTACCTTTGAAATTGCTGAACAAACTTTGAATAATCGCGACGCAATTGGTATCTGGGAAACAGAATCCGTTACGATTCATGCAAACAAAAGTGGTCGTTTGTTGTTGATTGAAGTTCCAATGATATTTTAAATTTTGAAAATGAAACATCCAATTATAGAAGATTTATCGTGGCGTTATGCTACCAAAAAATACAATCCTGATCTGAAAATTTCGGATGAAAACATCGAAATCATCAAAGAATCGTTACGCTTGGTTCCAACAAGTTACGGCTTGTTTCCCCTAAAATATATTTTTGTTGAGTCTAAAGATTTGAGAGAACAATTGCGACCGAAAGCTTGGGGGCAAAGTCAAATAACAGATGCTTCCCATTTGTTGGTGATTTGTTCACACATTGAGCTTGACCACAATTACATCGACGGACACATTGAATTGACAGCGAATACAAGAAACATTGAGCCGAGTACCATTCAAGGTTATGGAAACTTTGTGAAGACAAAAATTGGCGAAATGTCGGCTGAAAAACACAGCGATTGGAACGCAAAACAAGCTTATATTGCTTTGGGTCAACTGATGCATACGTGTGCAAGTTTACGCATTGATGCTACACCTATGGAAGGATTTGATCCAACAGCTTTTGATGAAATCCTAGATTTAGAAAAAGATAATTTGAAGTCTGTGCTAGTTTGTGCAATGGGTTATCGCTCCGAAGAAGACAACACTCAACATTTAGCGAAAGTTAGAAAAAGCTCAAAGGATATTTTTGAGGTGAGGTAAGTTTTTTAAATAATGTTCTTCCGAGCCACGGCGGAGTCATTCCCTCCTAAAGTCTTAATATCCTAAAGTCTTAATGTCCTAAAACCCTAATGTCTTTCTCTCAATAACTTCCTAAATACCTTCTTAAAAACCACTCTCCAGCTAATAAAAGAAAGAGTAAAAGAAAGATGGAAAAATAATCCATTAGGTCGTTGAAAGCGGTTTCTTCGTATTGAACGTTTGCGATGTCTTCTCTTTTTTCAATGTCGGAAAGCAACGATTCATATTGATTCAATTGGTAGAATTTTCCGTTTGATTGTTTTGCGAGTTGCTTCATTACGCCGTGATTGGCAGTAGTTTCTGATTTTTCAATTTGAATATCTTCCACCACAAAATAACCTTGCTTGCTGTATGACTTTCCATCATAAGAAGTTTTAGCCGACCAATTGTATTTTCCTGCTTTGAGTTTACCCAACGAAAGTTTGTAAGATGAACCAAAAACACCAAATTGCGAACGATAGACTTTGCCATTTTCCGCTGTGACTTTCATATCAATCAACGGTTTTGTAATTGGTTCCAAGGAAGCATTATAGAACGAAGCATTCACAATCACATCCTCGTCAATTGTGAAGCGTTTCTGAAATTCGACACGTAAACCTGCGCCTTGTTGTTTCACTAGCAAGTAATTAAAAACTTTACTCCAAAGCTCTTTGA
>CAMDGP010000239.1 GCA_945897765.1 Chitinophaga pinensis | reverse complement strand
TTTCGTTAACTATTTCACCAATATATTCTTTAAATCAATCCATTTCATTGTGTGCCGGTGAAAGTTTACAAATTGGCAATTCTAATTATACTCAATCTGGAAACTACCAAACAATTTTAACATCACAAGCTGGTTGCGATAGTACAATTAACACGCAGTTGACGATATTAGGCCCTTTGGTAACTTCAGAACAACAAACAATTTGTGAGGGCAATTATTTAGTTTATAATGGCGATACGCTAATTATTGAAGCTGACTATGAATATGTTTTTCAAGCGCAAAATGGTTGTGATAGTACACATACAATTGAACTAACGATAGAAACTGCTTTGAACCCAATTATTACAGAAACTGATGGTGTTCTCTCTACTTCAGCTTTGGGAGATAATTTCCAATGGATTGATTGTAATAATAACTCAGCAATAAATGGTGCGGTTACGAACGAATATACTCCAATAAATGATGGAAATTATGCCGTTGAGATTACCAAAAATGAGTGCACTTGGATGTCTGATTGCTTCAGTTTTAGTACTGTGTCAACATCCCAAATCAATGAAAATGAAGCCTATTTTGTCTATCCAAATCCATCAAATGATTTTCTAAAATTATTCGTGCCAAAAGGAAAATCTATTGCTTCAACATCCATAATGGATGAACTAGGTCGAATTGTAGCCGTTAGAGAAGTGACGAGTGCCGCAAATACGATTGATTTACTAAAACTGGAGGGTGGGATGTATTTTCTAATAATTCACGAAACTTTAACAGAACCAACCATACTTCAGTTTCAAGTCATAAAGTAAATAAGGAATTACTGCAATTTAGTCAAGGCCACAGCGGTGGTTAGATTCCACCCGCAGCGATGATAATTACTAAACCGTGCGCAAACAGTTGATGAAACCTTGAAAGTTGAAAAAGAGTTAGAACGACTAAACACAGAATTGGATTTACTTCAAGGGAAAATAGAGCGATTAGACCATTTAGTTGATTACGCAACAATCGAAGTAAATTATGAAAAAGGCAAAAAACCAGGTGTAATTGGCTACGTTTTTGTAGGTGTTTTTAAAGCTGTAAAAGGTTATTTGTAAGAGGGTAACGAAACATAGGTGCATACCCTTTTCGGGGCTTGTGCGCTGTTAAGCATAGTTATTTTAAAAGTGATTCAATTGTCTTATCTAAGTCATTTACAGTAGTCGGTCCTAAGCCAGTAATATAGTATGAGATTACTGAATTCGCGTCTATTATTATATGGGTTGGATAAGAATTTACGTTATATAGTCCTGCTACCTTACTACCTTCAGCAATTATTTTGTATTTAAAGGTTTTTGTTTTTAAAAAACTCACAATTTTCGTTTTCTCATTAGTAGCAAAACCAAGAAAAACGACTTCTTTTCCTTTATATTTTTCAACTAGGTCATTTAGCTCTGGTATTTCCATTACGCATGGTTTGCATTCAACGAACCAAAAATTAATAACAATCACTTTTCCTTTTAACTTTTCAAGCGAATACTTATTACCGTAAATATCTTTTACTGAAAATGGGAATGCCTCACTTCCAATTAATTCACTTTTATTTTGTCCGGGATTTTGCATATTAGATTGCATTTGCTTCATTTGCTCTTTCTCAAGGTCTGTTGCTTTTCTAAACAAGAAAGCTTTTACTACTTTATTACTGTTAATATAAGGCTCTGGAATATAATCACCCGACATCATTATTTTTATAAAATCACCCTCTTTGATCAATACAAAATTTTCATAATACATTGGAGTAGTTGAAGGATCTAACATCATTGGCGTACCAGATTCAATATCGCCAGGTTCTGCCTTTTTTAAACTATTAAATAGTTCAGGTTTTACAATTAATGAATCTTTCGATTCATTTTTTACTTGAGTATTTGCAATATTTATAAACGTTATTATTGCAAGCATAGTCGCTAATAATTTGTTTGTCATTTTACTTTGTTTTTAGTGTTTTACGATTTTAATAATTATGCCTAACTTCTTAATTACCCCAACTCTCCCACCAACGAAGTTGTCAGTAGAACTTTGATTTCTTCTAGTGAGCAATTTAAACCAACTAAATATTGCAATTTGGTTAAGGCAGCTTCCGTGGTTAGATTTCCGCCACTGATGACACCAACTTTTTGAAAGAAAGAAGATGTTTGATAAGTTCCTTGTTTGACAGCTCCCGAACTACATTGCGTTACATTCAAAACCAAACCTCCCGATTCAATGTAGTTGGTAATATATTCTTGTAAGGTTGCATCACTCGGAGCGTTTCCTGCACCATACGTTTCAAGAACAATTGCCTTTGTGTTTTGCTTGTCAAACAAACTTTTATAAAACTCAACAGGAATTCCAGGGAACAATTTTATTAATCCAATTTGCTTTGAAAAGGCGGTATGAACTTGAAGCGATGGCAAAGCACTGCGAAACAAACGGTCTTTTGCGTAATCGATATTCACTCCTGCGACTGCCAACTCAGGATAATTGGGTGATTGAAATGCTTCAAATTGATTAGCTGAAATCTTGGAGCAACGATTTCCACGATAAAGGGAATATTCGAAATAAACTCCCACTTCTTGAACGATTGCTTCGTTGTTTTCGTCGTAAGCTGCTGCAATTTCAACTGCTGTTATTAGATTTTCTTTTCCATCTGTACGAATGGTGCCAATTGGTAATTGTGAACCAGTTAAAATCACAGGCTTTTTCAATCCTTGTAACATAAAACTCAAGGCAGAAGCTGTAAATGCCATTGTATCAGAACCGTGTAGCACCACAAATCCATCGTAGGAAACATAGTTTTTTTCAATGATTTCAGCGATTTCTTTCCAGTGTTCAAAATTAATTTCTGAAGAATCGATTGGTTTTTCGAAGCTGATGCTTTTT
Organism: Chitinophaga pinensis; assembly: GCA_945897765.1. Taxonomy (GTDB): domain Bacteria; phylum Bacteroidota; class Bacteroidia; order Flavobacteriales_D; family Crocinitomicaceae; genus UBA952. The sequence goes on along the minus strand of CAMDGP010000239.1, from coordinate 1,021 downwards.
AACTTTAAGTTCAAGCGCTCTAATTCTGGAACATGGTCGTAGATGTATTCGAAATCAAAACTTCGCAGTTCGCCCGTTCGTTGATCTTTGATCATTCCGATGGTTCCGCCAGTATAGATAAGAAGTATGTTGCGCATTTCTTAAATTTTAAATCGCTCTAATTGAAATAACTCCATCGCATTTTTACTTGTTACCTCAGCAATTGTGTCAACTGAAACTTGGTAAATATCCGATAATTTCTCTGCAACATATTTCACGTATTCACTTTCGTTTCTTTTGCCACGAAAAGGAACTGGTGTTAAATAAGGCGCATCGGTTTCTATGACCAAATGTTCTAAATCAATCTTTTTCAATAACTCGGCTAAATGCGAATTTTTATACGTCACAACACCACCGATTCCGAGTTTAAAACCTCCGTAAATCAAGATGTGGCGTGCAATTTGTTCGTGACCTGTGAAACAATGAAAAACGCCTTTTAACGATTCGTCATTTTCTTCATCGAGAATGGCTAGAATTTCTGGAAAAGCATCACGTGCGTGAATCGCAATTGGTAAACCCAATTCTTTCGCCCAAGAAACTTGTCTTCTGAAAGCAATTTTTTGAGCTTCTATGAAGGTTTTGTCCCAATACAAATCCATTCCAATTTCGCCAACTGCACAATACAATTTTGGATTTTGAAACAATTTTTGCTCCATAACCTCCAATTGCTGTTCCCAATCTTCTTTTACATAAGCGGGATGTAAGCCCATCATTTGAATACAATGCGGATAATTTGCTGCAACCTCCTCCATTTTCGGAATACTTTCTATGTCGATATTGGGAAGCAAAATATAATTTACGGAAGCATCTGAAGCTTTTTGAATCATCGCTTGACGATCTTCATCAAATTCTTCAGCGTATAAATGAGCGTGTGTGTCGATTAACATTAAAAAAGAGATATACTTAAGCCAAATTGAAATGGATGTAGTTTCACACTTTCGCGGCTTTTGAAAAGTGAGTTAAATTGATAAGAGCCAAATAA
>CAMDGP010000238.1 GCA_945897765.1 Chitinophaga pinensis | reverse complement strand
AGATTCATTGGTGTTAGCTTTTCACCTCTTCCTCTCGCCATTTGAGCCTCGTTTTTAATAAAAAAGGGACAGTCGCTGCCTAATTCTGCAGCCAAATTTTCTAGAATTTCATCTGAAAGTTGAAGTTGAAATAATTTATTTAATCCACTTAAAACATAAGCTGCATCTGAGGAGCCGCCACCTAAACCAGCACCCATTGGGATTTGTTTACGCAAGTGCATCATCACATTCGGTATAGCATACTTTTCTTGTAATAATCGGAAAGCTTTCTCACATAAATTATCACCTGAAGCACCCGGAATCTTTAAACCCGTTTGAAAGAATGAAAAATTTTCAGCAGGTAAAATTTCCAAAATATCATAAAAAGGAATAGGAAGCATACACGTTTCTAATTCGTGATAGCCATCGTTTCGTTTTTCAACAATACTTAAACCAAGATTAATTTTCGCTGGAGGGAATAATATCATACTGCAAATTTACAAGAACCCATCAATTTTAATAAATTTGTATTCCCAATAATAAAAAATATGGCAACATACTTAGATTTTGAAGAACCTTTAAAAGCGTTAGAAGACCAAATCACGCAAACAATTGAAATCGGTGAAACGACTGAAATCGACATGAGTGATAAAATCACAGAACTACAACGAAAGTTAAGTGAAAAAACGAAAGAAGTATTCTCAAACCTTACTCCTTGGCAGCGCGTTCAATTATCCAGACACCCAGATAGACCTTACACATTAGCATATATTAATGCCATCACAGACGGGAACTTCGTTGAATTACATGGAGACCGAAGTGTGAAAGACGACAAAGCAATGGTGGGTGGTTTTGGATTGATTGACGGTAAAAGTGTAATGTTTATCGGACAACAAAAAGGAATTAATACTAAAATGCGTCAATACAGAAACTTCGGAATGGCAAATCCTGAAGGATATAGAAAAGCTTTGCGATTGATGAAATTGGCTGAAAAATTCAACAAACCAATCGTAACTTTTATCGATACTCCGGGAGCTTACCCTGGTTTAGAGGCAGAAGAAAGAGGTCAAGGTGAAGCAATTGCAAGAAACATCTTTGAAATGATGCGTTTGAAAGTTCCAGTAATTTGTATCATCATTGGCGAAGGTGCATCTGGTGGTGCTTTAGGAATTGGCGTTGGAGATAAAGTTGTAATGCTTGAAAACACTTGGTACTCGGTGATTTCACCAGAATCATGTTCTTCTATTTTGTGGCGTTCTTGGGATTACAAAGAAAAAGCTGCTGAGGCTTTAAAATTGACTTCAACAGACATGATAAAAAATCAGTTAGTTGATGATGTTGTTGCAGAGCCTACAAATGGCGCACACAGAAGTCAAGATGAAATGTTCAAAATATTAAAGAAAAAAATCAAAGAATATATCAAAGAACTAAATGAAATAGAACCAACCGAACGTGTAAATCAACGAATCGAAAAGTTCAATAAAATGGGTGTTTGGAAATAAGTTGAGAGTGAAGAGTTAAAAGTGGAGAGTTGAAATCGAATTAGAAATTGAGCCTCCCTCCCGTCAGCTGAAGGAGAGAAGAATAAACCTCACTACGAGACAAATTCCCTCATTTCTCGTTCCCTCATTTCTCGTTCCCTCATTCACTCATAATATCCTAAAGTCCTAACATCCAAAAATGCAATCCCTCCTAGACACTCCAATAGAATTTTTAAAAGGCGTTGGACCTCAGAGAGCGGAATTGTTACGAACGGAATTAAGAATTTTTACTTTTAACGATTTACTACAACATTATCCTTTTCGGTATTTAGATCGCTCGACTTACCACCAAATCAAAGACTTACCCTACGTTGATAATTATGTCCAAATCAAAGGTGTAATACAATCAATCAAAGAAATTGGAAATGGACGCACAAAAAAAATGTTTGCGCGCTTTTCAGACGAAACAGGTTCAATTGATTTAGTCTGGTTTCAAGGTTTTCAGTGGATCAAACCGAATCTAAAATTAAATACAGAATACCAAGTTTTTGGGCGTGCTAAAATATATGGTAGCTCGTGGAATATCCCACATCCAGAATTAACTTTACTTTCAGAACTTACTAATAAATCAGGGCTTCAAGCATTTTATAATAGCACCGAAAAATTAAATGCAAAAGGTTTACACTCAAAAGGAATTGAAAAACTTGTTGGTGCTTTATTACCTCAATTACAAGGGAAATTAAGCGAAAACTTACCCGATTGGATGACACAAGAACATCATTTAATTTCGAGGGAAGCAGCACTTTTTGCAATCCATTTACCTGATTCCGAACAAATTGCCTCCAAAGCTCGCTTTCGATTAAAGTTTGAAGAGTTATTTTTTCTGCAATTGGAAATGCTTTTACGTAAAGAAAATACGGGTAAAAAACTCAAAGGTTATGTTTTCGAAGAAGTCGGTAATCACTTCACCAATTTTTATGAAAATCACCTACCTTTTCAACTTACAAATGCTCAAAAACGCGTCATTAAGGAAATTCGCAAAGACTTTTTGACAGGCAAACACATGAATCGTTTGTTGCAGGGAGATGTAGGAAGTGGCAAAACATTGGTCGCACTTTTGACGATGCTTATAGGAATTGGAAACGGTTTTCAAGCTGCGATTATGGCACCAACAGAAATACTTGCCAATCAACATTTCATAGCAATAAAAGATTTTTTGAGTGAAATGAACATCAAAGTTGGCTTGCTTACAGGTTCGGTGAAAAAGAAAGTGCGTGTGCTAATTCACGAGCAATTGATGAATGGTGAAATGGATATTTTAGTTGGAACACATGCTTTATTGGAAGATGTGGTTCAATTTAAAAATCTAGGAATTGTTGTAATCGATGAACAGCATCGTTTTGGTGTGGCTCAACGTGCTAGAATGTGGCGTAAAAACGTAAATCCACCACATGTACTGATAATGACTGCAACTCCAATTCCGCGTACACTCGCAATGACTTTTTATGGAGATTTAGATGTTTCAGTTATTGACGAATTACCACCAGGAAGAAAACCTATTTCAACGATTCATAAATTCGAAAGTTATCGCGTTCGTTTGTTTGGATTTATGAAAGAACAAATTGCACTTGGCAGGCAGATTTATATCGTTTATCCACTGATTAAAGAATCTGAAACGTTAGACTTTAACAATTTAACTGAAGGATTTGAAGCTATTTCGCGTTCGTTTCCAATGCCAAATTACCAAGTGAGCATCGTTCACGGACAAATGCGACCAGAAGATAAAGATTACGAAATGCAACGATTTGTTAAAGGCGAAACTCATATTATGGTGGCAACAACCGTGATTGAAGTGGGTGTGAATGTACCGAATGCATCCGTAATGGTAATTGAAAGTGCTGAACGATTTGGATTATCACAATTGCATCAATTACGAGGGCGTGTTGGACGTGGCGCTGAAAAATCATATTGCATTTTGATGACAGGCGACAAGATTTCAAAAGAATCTATGAAACGCATGGAAACAATGGTACAAAGCAACGATGGATTTGAAATTTCAGAAGTGGACTTGCAATTGCGAGGTCCTGGCGATTTGATGGGGACACAACAAAGTGGTGTTTTAGATTTAAAAATTTCCAACCTTGCACGCGATGGACAAATCGTTACTTTAGCCAGGGAAGCTGCTAAAAAATTACTAGAAGAAGATCCTCAGTTACTACTTCCAATTCATCAATCGTTGAAAGAAGCTATTCGAATTATCTTGAAGAAAAAACCAAATTGGGGAAGGATTGCGTGAGAAAACCCTACATTCAAACAATTGTACTAAAAACCATTTTCAAAAGTTATATCTTTGTAACATATCAAAAAGTCATGCAAACAATCACCATCAAAATAAACGAGCGCAGCAAAGCAGGAATTGCTTTAAAAAATATGTTGGAAATTTTAGAAACGCAAC
>CAMDGP010000237.1 GCA_945897765.1 Chitinophaga pinensis | reverse complement strand
TTCAACGTCTCAAATCAAAATGATTTGGACGCCTCAGCGCCGAACTCTAAAAAACAGAAATAAGTTAAATGTCATGTCCTTATTTCAGTCTTTTAAATTGTCAAAGGTCGTCTTTGGATTCCTTGCGGTTTTTTAAATTGCAATACAACTTATATATACTCGAAACAAACCTTCGTATAGCATTCCGTTTTTCAAGAGCTACTCGAAACTTTGTTTCGTGTTATTTACCTTCAAAGATACCAATTAACCACAAAAAAGCCTATTCCCTTATTACAATTAAAACATATCTTCCCTTTCAAAAAATCACCTCATAACCACCTCATAATACCGACGAAGACAAAAGTGTTTGAACGGTCTTACTGAATATTATCTGTTCATGCATTGGTTATGGATGGGTTTTCTGATAATTTCAGTACTTTAAAAGTATCTATTACAACTTAATAAAGTGTTTATATTGGTGTCCTATTTTCAGAATGTATCCCTGCGCATCTAAATTAGAAATATCTATTTCATTACTATTTATTGAAATAGATCCTGATTTCAAAAGTTGTCCGCACAATGAATATATTTCATAAACAGCTGATTCAGAAATTTTTAGATCAACTTGTATAGATTCGCTAGATGGATTTGGAAATACTTGAAAATCTACGATTCCAAACGGCTCATCAACATTTGCCGAAATACAATTGATTAATCCAAAAATATCATACTTAGAAAGAAAATTCCAAACTTCCACTGAAGCATTGATATCATAGTTGGTCCCCGCTAGATTATACACACTACCTGGCCAAGTATGTTGACCATTTATAACTTTAAAATGAATCACTTGACTACAATTATCTCCATTTTCGAAGGTGTATTTCTCAACGGTACTTCCATCTGATGCACTGGTATTAGGCATATTAACGATTGTTGGCACCGGAGAACAATTATTAAAAGTGGCCCAATGGTTTAACACATTTGTAATGGATGAAGCCCAACCTGCTGCACCATTATAAGGTACGGTTGGATCAGTTGTTCCGTGGATTTGAATCATTGGCATAGGATGCGAAGCATTACAATTCTGCAATGTGAAAGGCGTCATGGAACCTGTAACAGAACCCACGGCTGCTATTTTAGCACTCAAATCACATGCAAGTCGAAAACTCATAAATCCGCCATTTGACATTCCAACAGCATAAATCCTATTTTGGTCAATTGAATAATCAACCGATAATGAATCTATTAATGCTTCTGTGAAACCTACGTCATCAACCGAACTACCACCCCAGCCCACGTTAAAATGTGTCGTATTATTATTGTCTAAAGTCCCTTGAGGATGAACCACAAGAAAATTAGCCGTATCAGCGATATTTCTAAAATTCCCATAATTCATTTGTTCATTTGAATTACTGGAATACCCATGAAAATTAAAAAGTAATGGAACAGCCATATTTCCACTATAAATCGACGGAATATACAATCTATAGGAACGAACAATGCCATCATGCACGATAGTGCCATTAATCGTTTGCTGTGAAAAACAAGAAAAAGAAAGTAGGATTGATGCAAAAACAAGTCCTTTTTTGATGATAGAATTATTTTTTGAACTCATTATGAACTTGAGTACTGGAATGTTTTTGAATTGAGCTCTTTTCGAATCCATATAGGCACCTATTTTATTGAAAGAAATAGTATTAAAAGTCATAGTTAATATACGTGCTATCATGATGAAGTTTGTTTAGGAATCATTTTTTTTAAAGTTAGATTTTAAATTACAAGTTAATCTCGTTTTCACTATTTATTTGATTAAAATGGTACAATTAATTATTTTCGAGATGCTTGTTGTCCGCCGATAAATTATCTTAGTATTATTTTAGTGTGCCTTGTCGGAATTATACCCTACTATTTTATTTGGAACAATTAATATCTGATAAGGTATAACTCGAACTCCTTCCACCATCAGCTGATTGTATTAAAATTCCTTTTTCAATCAAGTCTTTGATGTCTCGTAATGCCGTGTCGCTTGAAGTTTTGGTGATTTTTGCCCATTTTGAAGATTTGAGTTTTCCTTCGAAACCATCTAAAAGTTTATTGAGCATTAGCCGTTGACGCTCGTTTATTCGTGTGCTTTCGTGCAGTTTCCAAAATTCCGCTTTTTGCAAGATGCGATTTGTTGTGTTTTCAGTTGAAAACATCGCATTTTTGAGGCATTCTAAAAACCAAAGCATCCATTCGGTGATGTCATTTTTACTGTGTTGCACTTTCTGTAATATTTGATAGTAGCGTTTGCGTTCAACTAAAATTTGGCTTGACATACTGTAAAAACGTTCACCGCTATTTTCTGCACGAGCTAGCAATTGGTCTGTTAGCGCACGAGCTATTCGACCATTACCATCGTCAAAAGGATGAATGATGATAAACCAAAAATGAGCAATTGCTGCTTTCAATACTTTGTCTAATTGATCTTCGCTATTAAACCATTCCAAAAAAGCATCCATTTCTGCTTTCACAAATTCTGGCTTCACAGCTTCATAGTGTACTTTCTCTTTACCAATTGCACCAGAAACTATTTGCATTTCTCCAGCTCGGTATTTTCCCACCTCAATTTTATAGGGGCCACTATAACCTGTTGGAAAAAGTGCTGCATGCCAACCAAAAAGTCGATCCTCAGTTAAAGGTTCTGTAAAACTTTGTGTGGCATCGAGCATCATTTCAACTATTCCTTCTACATGGCGATTGCTTGGTACAAGTCCAACGGTATTTAAACCCAAACGTCTTGCGATGGCAGAACGAACTTGCTCATAATTGAGTAATTCTCCTTCTATTTCTGAGGATTTAACTACATCTAAAGTTAGGGTTGTTAATGTTGCTTCTTCCTTCGTTGAAAAACCCAAGGCGTTCATTTGTCCAATGATTTTACCTTGCATCAATTTAACTTCACCAAACAAAGAATTGATTGCCTTTTCATTCCAAGAAAAATCTGTCCAATTTTGATGTTCGTAGATGTATTTTACCATCAGAAAATTTATTTATGCGGTAAATATATGAATTATTCACCGCAAATTTGCGGAGATTAGAATGTGTTTTCACCGCAGAATAAATTAAACCAAGAAATCTAGTTCATGAAAAATTAATTCCCGCGTTGCTTCAACAAGATTTTCGTTGGGAAATAAGAAAACAAAACGCTCAAAATACTCACTGAGAAAAAAACCAAAAAGAAATCACTTAATGAAATGTTTATTGGGAACGGAATGTTGGGTCCAGGAATTACTAAAAGTGAAAATTTTAGCTGAAGGAAACAAACGAAATATCCAACGACAAGTCCAGCGAGAATGCCAATACCTGAAATCAATAAACCTTCAAAGAAGAAAATTTGAAATACTCCTTTTCTACTCAAACCAAAACTCTCTAAGCTGCTGATGTTGTCTTTCTTTTCGATGTAAAGCATTGTCAAGGAAGCAATCAAATTAAACGATGCCAGTATAAAAATGAAAATCATAATGATTATTACGACCATTCGTTCGGATTTGCTGGTTTGAAAGATTAATTCATTTTTCTCGAAATTGGTCTTTACTTGAAAGTTAGAGCCTAGCGCAGATTGAATTTTTTCTTTCACTTAATGATTGGTGAATTCGCCCTTCACTTGAACATAAACGTGCGTTAATTCGCTTGAATAATTTAACAACTCACGCGTTGCTGCTAATGGCCATAAAAGTTTGTCCTCATTAACTTCTTTGTTGTAATTCATTATACCTGAAATGAAAACAGCTTGCGTATAGAATGGATTTTTACCTAAGCGTATTTTGATGTTTCGCTTCGGCGCATAAATAATTAATCGTTCTTGTTCGCCGTCAGTTGGCATAATTCCATCAAGTTTTTTGAACAAATCAACGCCAATAATTCCAAACGATTTTTCGCTATTCACATCCTCAAAAG
>CAMDGP010000236.1 GCA_945897765.1 Chitinophaga pinensis | reverse complement strand
GGATGCTACGTGAGCATCCGCCGCAGCAGGGAGGCCGCGCGCGGAAGGCGCCGGTGCGACGTGTCGAGCACCGCACCCCGCCTCAATAAATTCCATAATTGCTTGCTGGTCTTTTTCTTTGAAATAGGAGAAATTGTACATTGGTTAGTTGTTTTGATAATTTTTAAAAAATTGGTAAATTATTTATTTCTCACAATTAGTTTCCGAACTCCATAAATCAAGTTCCCGAATCGAAATTAAAAATAATCCCCATCAAATCAACTACCCAATCAAACCACCCATTTTTTTGATTTCAGCTAAACTGTTGATTAAATATTGAATTTCGTTGGAGGTATTGAAAACCTGATACGAAAAGCGCAGGTAACATTTGTCGCGGTGGCGCATCACAGGAATTTCGATTTTGTAGTGTTCGAATAAGTGGCTTTGTAATTTTTCAGGTTTAGCAGTCTTGATTTCAGCGCTACACATTTGACCGAAAAATTCAGATGTCAATGGTGCCAAAGGTTGTGTGTCGAGAACTTCAAAAAATGCTGGTGCGAGGTTCAATAAGTCCAATTTACATTGATCGGTTTTGCTTTTCCAATCATGTTTTTGCATGAATTCAATTGCTTTTGGAATCGTCAAGTAAGCCGAAAAGTCGCGCGTACCGTTGAATTGGTGGTAGTCGAAAAACTGTGAGTTGGACGGAAATGCACTTTCGTAGCCCCACGAAATGATTAAGGGATTGAGTTTTTCTTGAAATTGCTTTTTCACGTAAAGAAAAGACGAACCTTTTGGTGTCATCATCCATTTGTGACAAGCGCCGGTATAGAAATCTGCTTCCAATTCCGAAAGGTTCAAATAGATGTGTGCTGGGACATGCGCACCGTCCACAATCGTAATTAAGCCACGTTTTTTCGCTTCTTCACAAATTTCTTTTACAGGTAAAATGATTCCTGTGCTGCTGGTGATTTGGCTGATGAAAACGATTTTTGTCTTATCAGAATAGCCTTTCCAAAAGGAATCTATAAACGCTTCTTTCGATACAATGGGCAGTGGAATCGTTTGCTGCACCATGCTTGCACCCACTTTTTTGCAGTAGTAACTCCAAGTTCTGTCCATGGCGCCATATTCCAAATCGGTGGTGAGAATTTCGTCACCTGCTTTCAAATCGATGTTTTTCGCAAGGATGTTGATGGCATGCGTTGGGTTCGGCACAAAAACCAAGTCCTCAAAGTCGCAATGAATGAACGCCGCCAAGGATTTTCTCGCCTCATTGATATACGTATAACCGTCCACTGTGATGAATTGCACCGGTTCTTTTTCCAATAAATATTGCCATTGAATGTAATCGTCGAATATTTCTTTCGGGCAGGCACCAAATGAACCAAAATTGAGAAAAGTGATGTCGTCTCGGAGGAGGAAAAGGTTTTTCATACAGAGGATTTTTGATTTTGAGTGAAAGCTTTCTTGAAACTAAGGTAGGGAGAATTGGGGAAAGGAAATTGTTAAAACGCTTTCGTATACAAATTACACAAAACTTTTTAGAAACTATTTATCAGTTTAGTGAGGCATAATCAACAAATAATTATGTTTCAATTGTAGAATCTTTTTACCACAGGAGATCGCAAAGGACACAGAGATTCAATTGTGAATAAAGTAAATAAGTTCGTCGCGGCTAATTCTTTTTCATTGGTTCAGTTTTATTTCAAAAATAAGTTTTATTGTATGTGAAATTTCTTTGTGTGGACACAACTCTTATGATTTTTTCTTTTAACTAGTTTACATTTTTACACGATTTCACCTAAGAGAATGGATGTTTCATTAACATTATTTGTCCCTAAAGTAGTAGTTGATGGCCAAGGTAGAAACATTTAAAGAAACATCCATCCAAATTCAGTTCTCCGATATTTGAACTATTTTTGAAACTAAAATCCCATAAATGGAGCTTGTTATCATTCCGATTGTTGCTTTTTTAGTTTCTGTTCTCACTTTTTTCTCTGGTTTTGGTCTTGGAACAATTCTAACACCTGCATTCATGCTCTTTTTTCCAATAGATTTAGCAATTGGTCTTACCGGAATTGTCCATTTTTTAAATAATCTATTCAAATTGTTTTTGGTTGGTCGCAATGTAAACAAGGAAATTCTTTTGCGTTTTGGAATTCCAGCTGTACTTGCTTCATTTGTTGGCGCATGGGTTTTACATCAAATCCCTACTTCACAACTGCTTTACAGTTACACTGCTTTTGGTAAAACGTTTGAAGTTTCGATGTTAAAATTTACAATGGCATTGCTGCTTGCTTTCTTTGCAATTTTGGATTTAGTACCATTTTTAAATGGAATTAAATTGGGCAAAAAACACCTTCCAATTGGTGGCGTTTTAAGCGGTTTTTTTGGAGGATTGTCTGGAAATCAAGGTGCGCTTCGAAGTGCATTTCTAATTAAAGTCGGGTTGAGCAAAGAAGTTTTTGTGGCTACAACAGTCGTAATTACATGTTTTGTTGATTTCACGAGACTTTCGGTTTACGCAAGCAATCTGAAATTGAATGATTTAAATGCTAATGTTAACATAATTCTTCTAGCGACTTTTGCAGCTTTTCTCGGAGCTTTCTTAGGAAACAAACTACTTAAAAAAGTAACCTTAAAGTTTGTGCAAACAACTGTTGCAATTTTGTTAATTGTTATGAGTTTGGGCTTAGCTCTTGGTGTGTTTTGACGATTTAAGACCTTTCAATCACTTTAGCTTTTCTCTTACAGCATTCGGGATTTCAATTTACCTTTTCAATTTTAACTTTTAGTTCTTCACTTTTCTCTTTTCATTTTACATTTTAATGTCACCCCTCTCAATCTTCCGTCTGCTGACGGAGAGAAGCAGATTCGTTATTCGAAGAAAATCTTAAAAAAATCATTTTCGCAGACACAATTAGAAATTCTCAATTTTCAACTTTCACTTTTAGTTCTTCACTTTTAACTTTTAGTTCTTCTCCCGATAGCTATCGGGATTTAACCTCTAATTTCCACTAAATTTTTTCAGTTTTCAGTTTTCAGTTTTCAACTCCTAACTCTTAATCCTTATCTTTGCCACGTTAAAATTATTTTATATGGAAATCCCAAAGACGTACGAGCCTGGAGCAGCGGAAGAAAAATGGTATAAATACTGGATGGAAAAGAATTATTTTCATTCAACACCTGACAGCAGAGAAGCTTATACAATCGTCATTCCTCCACCAAATGTGACAGGAGTCTTACACATGGGACACATGTTGAATAATACGATTCAAGACGTTTTGGTTCGTCGTGCGAGAATGTTGGGTAAAAACGCGTGTTGGGTTCCTGGAACAGACCACGCATCGATTGCTACTGAAGCAAAAGTTGTTCAGAAATTGAAAGCGGAAGGCATCAAAAAAACAGATTTAACGCGCGATGAATTTTTAAAACACGCTTTCGAATGGAAAGACAAACACGGCGGAATCATCTTAGAACAATTGAAAAAATTAGGTGCTTCTTGTGATTGGGAACGCACGCATTTCACGATGGATGCTGAATATTCAGAGTCGGTTTTGGATGTGTTTGTGGACTTATTCAAAAAAGGAAAAATCTACCGTGGTGTAAGAATGGTAAACTGGGATCCGGAAGCTTTGACTGCCGTTTCTGACGAAGAAGTTTTATATAAAGAGGTTAATTCTCGCTTATTTTACGTGCGTTACAAAGTTGCTGGTTCAGATGATGAATGGTTGACGATTGCAACGACGCGTCCTGAAACAATTTTAGGTGATACTGCGATTTGTGTGAATCCAAACGATGCACGCTACAAACATTTACACGGTAAAAAAGCCTTGGTTCCGTTAATCAATCGCGAGATTCAAATCATTGCAGATGAATACGTTGATATGGAATTCGGAACTGGATGTTTGAAAGTTACTCCTGCTCACGATATCAACGAT
>CAMDGP010000235.1 GCA_945897765.1 Chitinophaga pinensis | reverse complement strand
AAAGCATTAATTTACTGTGCATAACAGCACCTACAAGAAATTGGCGGTTCATTGGTTAAATAAAGCTTTGTGCTTCGTATCAAGTTCGGTGGTGGCAGACAGTTTTGTGCTTCGAAATCGCCAACTTCTTGTAGCTGCAAAACGTTATGGGTTAGTTTGAAAAAAATAAGTTAAATAAGCCATATCGAACCATCAATAAATGACAAACAGAAGTTTTTCTGAAGTTTAAAATAAAAAGCATATGATAAAAAGCACCATTATATTCATCTTTCTTTTCCTCACATGTGTTGCAGCCCAGGCACAAAAACAATTACCAAAACTAATACTTCCAACAGGTCATCTTGGTAGCGTAACGAAATTAAATGTTTCACCAAACAAGAAACTATTACTTACCGAGGATTTGAACTCAGATATCATTATCATTGAAAGTGATAAATTGATAGAGTTACAACGCCATAATTTTGGAAAATGGAAAATAAATTCCAGTACTTTTCTAAATGATTCTTCAATAATATCCATTTGCAATGACACCTTAATTTCAGTTTGGAATTTCTACTCTGACAAAATTGATTTATATCCAATTTCAGTTCATTTAAACAAGTTGTATGTAGAAAAACATGGTTTGTACTGCCTAGACAATCAAGGTGTTGTTTTTCGATTCCAAATTTCAGAGAAACAAACAATCCTTAAAGAATTCGTTAAGGATAAAGCAACTGAAGTTTATTTTAAATCTGAAAAAGAGATTTTTTTAGTAAACGGTAATAATTTAATATTTTCCAATTTAAACCGCACAAAAAAGCTAAAACGCAAATTTGATAATGAAATAACTGCGCTATCCTGGAATTCTATTGGAAATGTATTATTGGGATTTGATAATGGTGAAATATTAGAATGTGATTCATCTTTAGAAATCGTTCACAATTACAATTCAATAAGTGATCGAATCTCAGTGATAGGTTATGTTAGTGATACCATAATTATTTCTGGTTCTTATGATTTTTCAGTTGTTACACAAAACAAAAAAGAGATTCTAAATTCAATATTATTTGATGATTGGACCGTAGGAATGGTAATGAAAAATAGGGAAATCATTACTTGTACATGGAATGGAATGATTAACAGGATAAATGAAAATTTAGAGATCAAAAATGATTTTGAAGCAGGTTTAAAAAAAGCGACTTTTTTTTGTCAGAGAGAAAATAATTTATTCATTTCGTACAATGATGGAGGTGTTTGTCATTTTGATGTGAATACCAATCAATTAATAAATTCTCATTATATAAGTAGTACTCCAATACTTGGAATTGATGCTAATCACTCCTCTTCAGAATTGATTATTTGGAATTCTAATGGTGTAAGCGTTTTTGATTTATCCGAAAAAAAAATAAAGAGCGATTTTAAAAGAATTAATATCGTATCTGCCAAGTTCATTCCTAACACGTCAAAATATATTTTTTGTTCAACTGAATTTTTGTATTATTTCAATAATAATCAAACATTCGATTCAATACCACTTATTGATTCCTGGTCGATTATGGAAACGAAAGAGAATTCCATTATTGCTTCTGGTTTGAATCGAATAATAGAGGTTGGTCAATTTGAACCAAGAGTAATAAATCTAAATGAACTCGGTCAAATATGGACAACTCAAAAAAATATTGATAGTTCTTATTTGCTTGGTACATCCAATAGTTTATACCAATTAATTAATAATGGTAAAAGACTAAAAATTGCAGATTTCACAATGATTATTGATGGAATTGAATTTATTGATAAGGAAAAATTAATAATAAACTGTGAAAATGGACAATTACTAAAAGTTGACTTAAATTCTAAAAAAATTAAAATTATTGCTGACACAAAACAGGATTATGGAAGTTGGGATTTTAAGTATAACAATAACACAGGTAAGATAATTTATCCAAACGCAAAATCCTGGGATTTTAAAATGGATGTCGATGTTCTAGATATTAATGGTAAATTATTAAACAAGCTCGAAAATGTGGGAGGTCAAGTAGTTTGTATAAGCAATTCTAATAAAAGTATTGAGTTCAATCATTTAGATTCAAATAAAGTAATGTTTATTGTATCCGATGGATCAGTTAAACTTTGGGATATCAATTCAGACGGTCAGAGTCCCATTACCCAACTGGGTTTTGATTATTACAACCTCTTGAAGGATCAGTTAAAAGATTTTAATATGAATGGGGCATTTTTGAAATCAGGATTATTAAAGCTACCATTACTAGGTTTAGATACCCTTACTTTCATGAATTTAAAAAATGGGGATTGGTTAGTGCATGATAGTAAATTTCGATTTGATGGTACTTCAGGCGCGATAGAAAAACTCTATTTTACTTGTGGGTTGGATATTGTAGAGTTAAATCAAATTAAGGATTCTTTGTATGTGCCTAATTTGGTTCAGCGCTATAAAAATGGGGAAACGCTTGAACATATCCCTCAAATTAAAAATCTTCAAATCTGTGGATATACGCCTTTAGTTGAACCGATTGATTCGCTGAACTATCGAATTACCCCAAGAAATGGAGGAGTTGGTGAAGTGGCTGTTTTTATTAATGGAATCCAACGCTTTACTTTTGATACCAGAAATTTGCAATTAGAAAAAGGAATTTATCGGTTGAACATTAGTGAGAGAGAAATAAATCCCTTTAGAGAAATGGGTAAATCCGTGCAAATTAAAGTGGTCGC
Source organism: Chitinophaga pinensis (assembly GCA_945897765.1). Taxonomy (GTDB): domain Bacteria; phylum Bacteroidota; class Bacteroidia; order Flavobacteriales_D; family Crocinitomicaceae; genus UBA952. The sequence goes on along the minus strand of CAMDGP010000235.1, from coordinate 1,217 downwards.
CAAAACAGCGGATAATAGTGTGAGCTCGAGAGGTGCAGTGGTTGAGATTACTAATAATCAAACGCAAACTCAATTAAAGCCAGCCATTCATGCCATCATGATCGGTGTTGATCAGTATAAAGACGAATCACTTCAATTGAACTACGCTGCTAAAGATGCTAACGACCTGCAAGTTATTCTTCAGTTGGCATGTAAAAATTACTTTAATGTTGACGATACGAACAGAGTATTTTTTTATAATCTAACAATCAATAGTGAAGGTAAAACAGGAACAAATAATATAAGAGGAATTACACCAGACCGAGGAAATATTATCAAAACGCTTCAGGAAATAGAAAAAACAAGTAAGCCAGAAGATATTATTCTTTTGTTTTTCGCGGGTCACGGTGAAATTGTAGAGAAGGAACAGCTATTACTTCTAACTTCCGAATCTACTCGAGATAATTTCCAAGGGATAAAAATGAATGAACTGTTGACCATGATGAACGAAATTCCTGCGGGGAAAAGGGTTTTAATTTTAGATGCCTGTCATTCTGGTGCAGCAATAAATAATCTTGATATGACTTATTATTCTGGAAAAAGAGATGTAAAAGATGCAGAAAGAGAGTCTCAAAGACTTAAAGAACTAGACAAACTTGCAAATAAATCTGGTTTTGCAATCATTACTGCTTCAAGTTCAGATCAAAAAGCCCTAGAACTTCCGCAATATGAACATGGATTGCTAACCTATTCATTATTGAGTGCACTTGTAAGAAATAAATCTGTTCTAACGGATGATAATCAACTAGTATTAGAAAAATGGTTTATTGCGGCAGAGGAAGAAATGATAAAACTTAATAAGGATCAGAACGCTGAAAAAATGATGCCAATTAGTTTCAATTTAGGAATTGTTAATGATGAGGTTAAACAATCAATTCAAATAACAGAAATACCCATGATGGAAATTGGAGAGGTAATCAATGAAAATCAATTCATTAATGAATTGTTTCCATTGGACAACCTCGAAATCGAAGAAAGAATTAAGTCTTCATTTCAAGTTTTAAATGAGTCAAAAAACCAAAAAATATATTTACTTGAAAGTGGAGGTAACACAAACTATAAACTATTTATTAAGTATAGTGTCTTAAATAGAGATGTTAAAATAAAGTGTAATATCATTAAAAATGGTGCAGTAATTTTTAAATTGGAACGAACCACTGACTTTGAAAAGTTAAATA
>CAMDGP010000234.1 GCA_945897765.1 Chitinophaga pinensis | reverse complement strand
AAATACAAAAAACTCCCTATTGGGATGCCCTTTCATCCCTTTATTTGAAGTGCTTTAGTACCCGAAAATTGTCTACCATACTTCAGGACTATTGGAAAGATCGGTTAGGTTTTAATTCTGGAGCTGCTGCTGCTATTTTCAATGTGGTGTCTGAAATTCAGCTAAACCAAGAAATAAATCATAAGAATATCTTTGAATCAGCAGCACTTCGATTAGCCACCGAACCGACTGAAGAACAAAAGATTCAAACAATTCTGAGGGTAGAACCAATTCTTTCGCACTTAAGTTTTATTTTTCGTTACCTTGCTCAACCTTCTGTTTCATTTCTCAATGATGAATGCATTACAGTAATTGGTAAAATTCGCCAATTGATACGAAAGGAAATTAATTTGTCAGATGTTGATATTCATCCCAGGCTGCAACGATTAGTACATTTATTACACGAAGAAATAGATGAGAGAACCTTTCTTGTCAAATTACTGAATTACCATAAAGATATAATGATTTCTCGCGGTGGAACGGCTTGGTTGGAAATTTTAGCTGATCAAAATATCCGACATTATTTCTCGCCTAGTTTACCAGATGCAACGAATACCTTGGAAAAATACCTGGCAAAGAAACCATGGCGCCATACGTATTATGTTGAAACATTGCTCTCGATGAAACAAAGTTTAAATTGATGGATAAGGGAGTTAAACTATATCGTTATTTTGAGCAAGAACTCACTAAAATAGGCACTATAAAACGTGCTTGGTTTACTACCTTTAACTTGGATATTAGTTTTGTAGAGAAATACCTGTTGTCCATCCTGACGGGCAACCTGCCTTCTGACCTCAAAATCCCACAGGATTATGAGATTATAAATGATAAATTGGCAGGATCCGAAGTAGATCTAATTGACGATAAATTAGAATTCAAAGTTTTTTACGATTACCGAGCCTTAATGTCTACTGGCAGAGGCAAGCAAACAACAGCCGCACTCTATCCAATTGATGTAAAACAATTAAATTCTGCCAGTCTAAAAACATTTGAACATGGTGTATTTCACCCAAAAGTAACGCTATTAGAAGGCTATGACGGAAGATTTTGGTTGATGGTTTCCTCAGCAAATTTAACCTTTGGAGGTTGGAGTAAAAACAGAGAATGCTTTTTCTTTGAGGAATTGAAAGATCAATTGAATATAAAAGAAGTTCTTACTTTTTTTGAGAAAATTGTAAAAAGTGAAAATAACGATAGCCCATTTGGCATGTTAGAGTCCTTGCAACAAAAATTGCGTGTGGTTAATCCTTCATCCAATTGGCAATTTCATTCTTCATTTTCCTCTGCTTCATTCATCGAACGACTTACTGAAACTAAACCTGCGAACTTTCTATGGGTATGGAGTCCTTATTTTACAACTGATTTAAATCGGTTAATTACGGAGAACTTATCAGAAATTGACACGATTCAAATCATCCCAAATCAAAGTGGAGATGGAAAAATTCGAATAACACAAAAGAATTTTGAAAACAGTACGGCCTTGGAAAAGGTTGATTACAAACAAGAAAAATTAGCTCCAGAGCTGACAGAAGTTTTGGTTCATGCAAAAGTTTGGTTAACAGACAATAAAATCGCAATTGGTTCATGGAATATGACCGAAGCCGGAATAAACGCATCGAAAGCTGGTGGAAATAATGTGGAGGCAGGAATTATTAACTCCATTGATTTATTAGATATTCAAGAGCTTACGAATCATTTGACACCACTTAATGCACCAACTTATTCAGAAGAATCTGAATTGAAAGATGAAAAGGAAGATCTGATTTTAAATTTCCCAGTTGTCATTGATTTAATCCTAAATTGGGATTTCCTTCGAATTGAATTGGCAAGTCTGTCGTTTGTTGAACTAATGGATCATCTTAGCCCAGATGCACTTCTAGAACTTCCCGGTTTAGGTGCTAAATCCATTCAAGAATTGAAGCATGGAATTAATTGTAAGGAAGCTATTAAATCCTTGGTTACCAATAGATTTTACAAAGTAATTCTTCATGAAGATGTCTGTTATTCTGGCTATTTTCGTGAAATAGGGTTTGCCAATAGGCCTACACGTCGCTTCGAGAATTTAGACGATTTCATGAAAGGCTGGGTCAATGAACGCCCTGAGGACAAACAGGAATTACAGCGATTATTCTATTCAGCGGATATGGAGGGGTATGAAATGTATGATAATAGTAAGCAAATTCTTACCGCTACAGGAAGTAATGCATGGTTTATGAGTTTTTATGCTTTTGAATGCATTAGTAACCGACTTAAAGAAATGCTGAAAATTGAGACACCAATTGAACGTAAAAAACAATTAAAAAAGATTGGTCGTGTTCTTCCGGGAAGCCTAACCGAATTAAGTCAACACCTAAGCGACTTGTTGACAGCATTAAAAACAGACACAATAAATTTTAAGAAAAGTCCGATTTATTTGTGGTTTTTGATTGAAAAAACAAATGTTTTATTGCTGAAGTATAACGAATTGATGCAGGATGAAAATGAATCGTTAATCCTATTGGAAAATTTATCACTGGATTCCTATTTATCGATTGAAGATCCCGAGATTACACGTCAATGGAAAAGTTACATACATCAATTACTAAAATCCGATTGACATGAAGGTCACGCCAGAATATATCGATAATCTTGTCAAGTTCAATGTATTTGATGAGAATTGGAAATACACATTGGATGCAACTGACATGTGCAGTCTACAGGTAAAAGGTACAGCTAAAGTATTTAATCTACTTCATGAGAATGGATTAGCGCTATTAGCTGACGAAGTAGGGATGGGAAAAACCATCCAGTCTTTGAGTGTGATGGCTACACTGTGGAATCAAAAACCCAATGCAAAAATTTTAGTACTTGTTCCGCGGGAAGAAATTGGGAAAAATTGGGAAAAAGAATACCAAAATTTTGTCAGGCATCATTACAGACATCCTGATGAAATCGTTAAATCAATGGCAGGACAAGTGCCCGTCAAGAAAATGATTCAAACAGGAAATTTGTATCAATTGACAAAGGAAATTCAACAAGGTTGGGGACAATTGTTTGTTGCTAAGATTTCCTCATTTAGTGCATTGATGGTTGCTGACCGTAGTATTGAACGACTCGAAAAACTTGGTATAAAAGAGTTAGAAAATGCCAAAAGCTTAAGTGAAAATCCTGGTCTTACCTTTAATAACGAATTGATGCGACTTATACGCACAGAAATAATGGATCACGCTAAAGACGATGAGCCCTATTTCGATTTAGTCATTATTGACGAGGCACATTATTTAAGACGACGAGAAGGATCTAGTTTAAAAGTTAATTCAGCGACTCTATTTTTTGGCAAACCGGATGAAAGTAATTTTCGACCAATAACTAAAAAGGTTCTATTATTAACTGCAACCCCGAACCACAGTTCATCCAAAGACATACAAAATATCGTTGCCTACTTTACAAATCAATTTAATGGGGTTCCGTATCAAAAAATCCTTGAGAAAATTTGTGTTAGAAGACTCAGAAGGTTGAGTAAAAAAGGTCTGAATAAATACAATTACAGACGAGAAATAGCCTCCGAAAGTAATTTTGAAAATGACCCATTGAGCGAGTCCTTTTTTGCGCTCTACCAACATCAATTAGCCAAAGAACTTTTTAAAAAGAAAAAAAGTGGTGGACAAGGTGCTAACCGAATGATGCGCTATTTAGAGGGCGTGGAATTTATTCCCACAGAAAAACAAGTTAAAATTGAGCCCAGTATTGACCAAAAAGAGGAATTGCTTTTACAGACATCTTCGGATTTCACAACTGGTTCAGATACTCAGATATTACTGGACATTTCTACTAAGTATTTTGAAGTTTTTAAAACTAATCCAAGACACCCGAAATACGATAAATTAGTTACTGATTTAAGTCAAAAGCAACAAAATG
>CAMDGP010000233.1 GCA_945897765.1 Chitinophaga pinensis | reverse complement strand
CTGTTACAAATCCTGGTTGACCTATGGCTGCAATTAAAATATCCGCTCCAAGACATACAGACGCAAGATCTTCTGTTTTTGAATGAGCTAGTGTAACGGTACAATTACCTGGGTTTTTGTTGCGACCAAGTAACAACGAAAGCGGTGTTCCAACAATATTACTTCTTCCAATTATCACACAATTTTTACCTTCTGTTTCAATATTATTACGTTCTATCAATTCCATAATTCCCGCTGGTGTTGCACAAATAAACCCTGGAATATCTAAAATCATATTTCCTAAATTTCGAGGATGGAACCCGTCGACATCTTTCTTAGGATCAATTGCTTGCGTGATTTTTAGTTCATCAATATGAGGTGGTAAAGGAAGTTGAACGATGAATCCGTCGATACTTTTATCCTCATTTAATGATTGAACTTTACCCATTAGTATCTCTTCTGGCACTGAATCGTCGTAGCGGATTAAGGTACTTTCAAAACCAATTTCCTCACAAGCCTTCACTTTAGCATTTACATAGGTAACTGAACCACCATCGTTTCCAACCAAAATCGCTGCCAAATGAGGAATTTTTTTACCTTCTTGCTTTCTTTTTTTCACAGCATCGGCTAGTTCTAATCTAATTTGTGCTGCCGTAGCTTTTCCGTCGAGTAATTGCATCCTAAAATTTTTTACAAAGATAGAAAGAAGTATTTGGTTTGCTTGAAAAGCAAGTATATTTGTAGGAGATAAATGCAGGTTCCGAAAATTTTCGGAACGTACAGACATTGGTTTCAATTGCAACCAATTAAAAAACAGAATAAAAACAGAATAAAAATGATAAAATACATTACCTTAATTTTATGCCTAGCTTTCGGGCTGAAGTCACATTCACAAACAACTTACGACGGTCAAGAAATTGGCGCTGAAGTCTATGCAGGAATCTCAAATTTGGGTGGTGCTTTTGGGGTAGAGTTAAAACACGCCTCGATTTTAAACAAAAATTTTGCAGTTGGACCTTCTTTTAGAATTCAACGAACTTGGTCAAATAATTTTGGAATGAAAACAAATATCAATATTTGGGGACCAGGAGTTTTTGCACATGCTCGCTATAGAGACATGGTTTTTGGTGGTGCTGAATTTCAAATCTTTAGAAGTCCATATAACTTTTATACTTTCGCTGAAGAACAAAAAAAGTGGGCTCCAGTTTTGCTTTTAGGTGGTGGTTTTTGTTTCAAATTGGGTAAACATATTCGTTTGAATGCCGCAATTTTTTATGATGTAATAGATGCAAAAAACAGCCCATTTAGAAGCAGTTATAATTTTAAAGTGAAAGACGGGGTAGGTCAAATAGTGCGCGTTTTACCTATTATTTATAGAGTGACTTTTTTCTTCCCAATTGGGCAAAAGAAATCAGAAACAACAGCAAAAGAGTAAGAATGAAAATAGGAATGGTATTGTATCCCACTTTTGGTGGAAGTGGTGTTGTAGGGACAGAATTGGGTAAGGCACTTGCTGCAAAAGGGCACGAAGTTCATTTTATAACCTATTCTCAACCAGTGCGTTTAGGGAGTTTTCGTGAAAATATTTTTTATCACGAAGTTGCGGTGTCAGATTATCCTTTGTTTGATTTCCAACCTTATGAAACAGAATTAGCCAGTAAAATGGTGGACGTTGTGAAGTATGAAAAATTGGATGTTTTACATGTTCATTACGCCATTCCTCATGCGTCGGCTGCGTTTATGGCAACTCAAATTCTAAAGTCGCAAGGGATTAATATTCCGTTTGTTACAACTTTACATGGTACAGATATTACTTTAGTTGGTCGTGATCCTTCCTTTGAACCTGTAATTACATTTTGCATTAATCAATCGGATGCTGTTACGGCTGTTTCAGAAAGTTTGAAAGCATCTACTTACGAGCATTTTCAAATAACTCGAGAAATCCATGTAGTGCCAAATTTTATTGTGCCTTCGGAAGAGAATTCAGAATTCTCAAAACACATGCGCAACAAATATGCGTGTGAAGGGGAACGAATTGTTTGTCACGTTTCCAACTTTAGAAAAGTAAAAAGGGTTGAGGATGTATTATTGGTTTTTGCTCAAGTTAACAAGGAAATTCCTTGTAAATTAATATTTGTTGGCGATGGTCCTGAACGATACAATTGCGAGCGTTTATGCCGTGAATTAGATTTGTGTGATAAAGTCATTTTCCTTGGAAAAGTTAGAGATACGGCTCATGTTTTGGAAATCGCAGATGTGTTTTTATTGCCTTCAGAAACAGAAAGTTTTGGTTTAGCAGCTCTAGAAGCAATGGCTGTTGGTGTTCCTGTAATTTCATCGAACACTGGAGGAATTCCAGAAGTTAATGTGCATGGTTTCTCTGGATATTTATCCAATGTGGGTGATGTGGACGACATGGCAAAAAATATGATTAGCTTGTTGCAACCTGACCAATTACCAACATTTAAAAAGAATGCGAAAGAACGTTCTCGTGTATTTGACTTAGAGAAAATACTTCCGATGTATGAGAAGATTTACACCGATTTAATCAAAAATCAAGAATCAAAAATCAAGAATTAATATGAATATAGGAGTTTTATTATCAGGATGTGGCGTTTATGACGGAGCTGAAATTCAAGAATCTATTCTCACATTACTAGCAATAGAAGAAATCGGTGCAACCTATACTTGCATTTCTATTGACGCAGATCAATACCATGTTGTCAATCATTTGACGGGTGAAGAAATGCCAGAAAAAAGAAATATGATGGTTGAAGCTGCACGTATTGCGCGTGGAGCAGTAAAAGAAATAAAAAGCATTCAACCAGCTGATATTGATGCCTTGGTTATTCCTGGAGGTTTTGGTAGTGCTAAGAATTTTACGACTTGGGCTTTTGATGGTCCCAATGGAACGATTCGCGACGATGTGAAATTACTCTTGGTAAACATGATTAACGTTGGAAAACCAATTGTTGCTTTGTGTGTAAGTCCAGTTGTGTTGGCAAAAGCATTCGAAGGTTCATCCGTGAAATTGAATTTAACGATAGGTTCCTCAGCTGAAGATTCTCCATATGAAATCCCTATGTTTGAAGTTGGTTTACAAGCAACTGGAGCAAAAACAGCTGAAAAAACAATTCGTGAAATATTAGTTGACCGAGAAAATAAAGTCATAACTGCTCCTTGTTACATGATGGAAGCATCGGTTTTAGAAATTAGAAACAATATCAAACAAGCAATCGAAGCGCTTAAGGAATTAATGGATGCCTAATCAAACGCAACTCAACGACTGGTTTCGAAAACGAAAAGAACGGATTCAAAGTTTGAATGCTGAAACCCTTTTGCCTGAGTTAATTTCAGGAAATAGAACAGCTTTGAGTGCGGCAATCACCCTTGTTGAAAGTCAACTTTCTAACGATAGAAAAGAGGCAAATGAGTTAATTCAACGCTGTTTACCACATCAAAAAAAATCATGGAGAATTGGTATCACGGGTGTTCCAGGTGTTGGAAAAAGTACATTCATTGAATCTTTTGGGAAAATCATTTTAGAAAAGGGTTTGAAATTGGCTGTTTTAGCTATTGATCCTTCTTCCAACGTAACTGGTGGAAGTATTTTGGGAGATAAAACTCGGATGAATTGGTTATCGCAACAAGAAAATGTATTCATTCGTCCAACGGCAACTGGAAATAATTTAGGTGGAGTAGCTCGTAACACACGAGAAGCAATTATTTTATGTGAAGCTGCTGGTTACGATGTGATTTTGATTGAAACAGTAGGAGTGGGACAGTCGGAAACGCTTGTTCATTCGATGATTGATTTCTTTTTGTTACTCATGCTTTCTGGCGCTGGCGACGAATTGCAAGGAATTAAACGCGGAATTATGGAAATGGCAGACGCAATTGTCATTACCAAAGCAGATGGAGAAAATTTAATGAAAGCAAAACAAGCGAGAAGTCAGTATTCGAATGCTTTACATTTATTTCCT
>CAMDGP010000232.1 GCA_945897765.1 Chitinophaga pinensis | reverse complement strand
GTTATCAAGCCTTATGGTTATGCAATTTGGGAGAAAATGAGAGATGCTCTAGATATTAAATTCAAAGAAACTGGACATTCCAACGCCTATTTTCCCTTGTTAATTCCGAAATCCTACTTGAGTAAAGAAGCTAGCCACGTAGATGGTTTTGCTAAAGAATGTGCTGTCGTTACCCATTATCGTTTGAAAAATGCGGAAGATGGAAGCGGCGTAATCGTTGACCCCACAGCAAAATTGGACGAAGAATTAATCATTCGACCTACATCTGAAACAATAATCTGGAACTCCTACAAAAACTGGATTCAATCTTACAGAGATTTACCAATATTAATCAACCAATGGGCAAACGTTGTTCGTTGGGAAATGCGTACTCGTTTGTTTTTGCGTACCACTGAATTTCTTTGGCAAGAAGGACACACCGCTCACGCAACTAAAGCAGAAGCAATTGCAGAAGCAGAACAAATGTTAGATGTTTATGCTGATTTTGCTGAAAATTATATGGCAATGCCAGTAATCAAAGGAAGAAAATCAGAAAGCGAACGATTTGCAGGTGCAGAAGATACTTTGTGTATTGAAGCAATGATGCAGGACGGAAAAGCTTTACAAGCTGGAACTTCTCACTTTTTAGGTCAAAATTTTGCGAAAGCTTTTGAAGTGAAATTTGCAGACAAAGAAGGAAAATTAGATTACGTTTGGGCAACCTCTTGGGGTGTTTCGACTCGTTTGATGGGTGCGTTAATTATGACACATTCAGACGATGAAGGATTGGTCCTCCCTCCTACTTTAGCTCCAATTCAAGTTGTTGCAGTTCCAATTTATAGAACCGACGAAGAATTGCAAGCTATCACTGAAAAAATGAAAGAACTAGCTGCGAAATTAAAAGCGCGCGGTATCTCTTTCAAATTTGATGATGACGACAACCGTAGACCAGGATGGAAATTTGCACATTACGAAGTGAAAGGTGTTCCTGTTCGTGTGGCAATGGGACCAAGAGATTTGGAAAATGGCAAAGCAGAAATTGCACGTCGCGATACGAAAGAAAAACAAACAGTTGATTTTGAAGGATTAGATGCATTTATTGAAAACCTATTAAGTGAAATTCAAACGAATCTTTTTGAACGTGCAAAAGCTTTCAGAGCAACAAACACAAAGAAAGTTGACACTTACGAAGAATTCAAAAGTCAAATTGATGGCGGTGGCTTTTTCCTAGCACATTGGGACGGAACGAAAGAAACTGAATCAAAAATCAAGGAAGAAACACAAGCTACTATTCGTTGCATTGCTTTAGACCAAGAACCTGAAGAAGGAGTTTGTATGGTAACTGGGAAACCTTCTGCAGGAAGAGTAATTTTTGCTAAAGCCTATTAATTTGTCTGTTTTTCGTTTCAAGAAATTTGACGTTAAACAAGCCAATAATCCATTAAAAGTTGGAACGGATGCTATGTTGCTCGGTGCTTTTATCGACGCAACTGACAAAAAATTGGGTTTAGATTTAGGAACTGGTACAGGTGTACTATCGTTAATGGTAGCTCAAAAAAATACTGAAATCCAAATTGATGCTATTGAAATAAACTCTCTTGCCTCGGATGAATGTTCGTTTAATTTTGAACAATCCATTTGGTCCAATCGCTTGAATTGTTGTGAAGAAAATTATTTAAATTTAGATTTTCAAAAACGTTATGAATTAATTTTCTCGAATCCGCCCTATCATTTAGAATCGATAATCGGCGAGGATTTAGATTACAACCGAGCAAAACACAGTGACAGAAATGAATTATCAGAATTATTTCGTTTAGTGAATCGAATTTTAAGTGATGACGGCGATTTCTGGTTGATTCTTCCTTTTCAATTACAAACTTATATTCAAAAAATAGCAAGTGAAAACCAACTTTATTGTAAGCAATTGATTCAAATTCACGCCAAAGAAAACAAACCAAATTCACGCACCATTTTTCAATTTCAAAAAAAGGAATCGAATTTATCTGTTAGCGACTTTTACATTCGAAACGCTGATAATTCCTACACGGAAGCCTATATCCAACTGACAAAAGCATTTCATTTCGTGGAGTTGTAAGGTTTATTTCAAAGATTAAAATTTTCAAACTATTTCTGCGTTCTTTTAAAAAATCAAAATTCTTATGCTTAAAAACATTCTAACTTATTCTGTTTTAGCTTTATCATTATTTACTTGGAGTCAAAAAAGCAATAAAGCACCCATTTATTTTCACTTACAAATTGTACCATCGGTAAAATGAACCCTGGTGATCGAAATAAATACTTTTGTTGCACCGTTCACCCAAACACCTTCTAAATCTCTAGTCGTTTCTCCTGACTCAATCGGTGAAATAATGTTTCCCGAGCTCCATTCTCCTTTACTTGAACCTTTCAATTCATCGAAATTATTATAAAACTTTGCAGTCCATTCAATAGCATCAACTGACTTTTTTGAGCTATTCTTGAATTCAGCATAATATCCTACGTTTTTACCTAATAGATTTTGAGTATACGCTTTGATTGCTATTACACCACATTTACCTGTGTGCTTTGGAGGTAAATAGGTCATTGAAAAGAGAATCGATGTAATAAAAGTTAAGATTATTGTTTTTCCCATGTTTTGATATAATTAAATTGTTTGATTGTATCGGTAGATTTATTATTATTTTTACTTGTATTTCTTCTTAAATAATCAATAAATTCAACCGCATAGTTGTTTTGAATAATTCCTTCATTTATGATAAAGCATCCTACAGCTAAAGTTGTCCTTCCAAGGTCTTCAAGACTATGGATATAGATAGTTTCATTAGTTATTATGTCATTATTAATAATTTTTAATAATTGTAACATTTTTTCAATTGTTGGAACATCTGAATGTGGTAGACTAAATCTTTCAACTTTAAGATTTCTGAATTCCTCATTTTGTCTTATGCAAACTTCGTAATTAAACAATGTTGCTTGTTGTTCAAAAAACTCACTTTCTTCAGTTAAATCTATGATTTTAGTAACTCCAATTTGTACTAATTCATTTAACTTATATTTTGTAATTTCTTGATTAACAGAAGACGGAATATCACCAACATATAATCTTTCTGGTATTACGTTGTAATAATTTAGATTAGATTCATGTGAGCTATTAATAATCTTTTTTAACGATTCTATAAACTTATAACAGATTGAATATTCTCTTGGTAAAGTAACATTACCAATCCTATAAGATTTTAATTGAAGTTCTCTTATACGTGCGATATTTTTATTGAGGTCATTTCGTAATTCAGGGACTTTATTATATTCTTGTTTCGTTACAATTTCTTTGGATTGCTTAATTGTCTTATAATTTTCCAAAATTAAACTACAAATTTCATCGGAAATCAAAAATAATTCTTCAAAGTCTTGGTTATTCATAAAACAATATACTTACAAATTCCTATGAGCAAAAATACAATTAATGAATTAAAGTTTTCATTAGATATATAGAGTACTGAATCCCTAATTAAATAAATTCATTTAAACAAAAGTAGTGCTTTTCTTTATTCAAAACTTTGTAAATTTTCAACTAAAAAATTACCCTATTAAAATAATTGTTAGATAATATAATTCCTGTCGTAATCCTAGAAATTGATAATTATGGAACGGAAAACTTATCACCAAGTAAAAAATAATTTGTTAGAAATAATAAATAAAAAAGCGAATCAAAAAGAGAAATTAAAGCTAATTGATTTATACATTTTTTTTAATGTTATCTTTTTAAAATTAAATTCTAAATTATTCATGTGGTCTTTTTCTCATATCCCAGGATTTTTTTTTCTATATTTTGAATTGTTGAACCTGGACTTGCCCTTGATTTTCGGAGGGTGAGTTAAGCTATGCTGCTAAATTATTATTTATAATTGATTTACCAAACTCTTTAATTGATTTATTTCCAAGACTGCTGTGTATTCGATTTGTGTTATACCATGTTTCAATCCACTGAAATACC
>CAMDGP010000231.1 GCA_945897765.1 Chitinophaga pinensis | reverse complement strand
CGTTTTACTTTCAATTTTTGGAATAGCAGTGCTTTTTGCATGTTCAACGGAGAACAATTCATTATTAAATCGTACTTATCACTCCACAACTGCTCGTTATAATGGTCATTTCAACGCAACTGAATTGATGCGTATTGCAATGAAAACCTATACTGATTCACGAAAAGAAGATTTCTACAATGTACTTCCTGTAAATCCATTACCAAGCGAAACAGAAGTAAAAGGGATGTATCCTGCAATTGATACAGCTGTTGTGAAATGTTCAAAAGTGATTTTAAATCACAGTATGCCAAGCGCTGAAAATATGGCAATGAAATCTGTGGAACATAATACATGGATTGATGAAAATTGGTTGACAGTTGGAAAGGCATATTATTTCAGAAGAGATTACGAAAAAGCAATGAAGAATTTTTTATTCGTTAAACGCTTTTTCACGAAAGATCCTTCGATGTTCGAAGCAGAATTATGGCTTGCAAAAATCAATATTGAACTCTATAAGTACGCAGATGCAAAATTGGCTTTAGATGATTTAAATGAAATTTCACAAGCGCAGAAAAAAAGAAAATTCACAGACTTCATTCCATTTTATAAATCAAAAGCAGAACCAAATCAAGAGCCAGAATTGCCTCGGATGAAAAAAAGTTTGCAGTTCGAAATTTATAAAGCGTATGCTGATTTAGCGGTTAGAAGAAAAGATTATGAAGCAGCAGCAGAGGGATTGAATCTCGCAATTTCAAAGTGTAAATCTTCAAAAGAAAAAGCACGTTTGCATTTTATTTTAGGTCAAGTTTATAATCAAAGTCGAAACATTGACTCAGCAAGTATTCACTTTAATCTTGCCAATAAATCTTCAGCATCATTTGAAATTGCGTTCAACGCGCGTTTGAATCGAGCTATGGTTGGAAGTAGCGCAAATCTTGGTCGCGACTTGAAAAAAATGTTACGTGATGCCAAAAATGCACAATACAAAGATCAGATTTATTATGCGATGGCAAATTATGAACTGAATCGAAGTGACAAACCTAAAGCAATGGTTTACTTAACGAAATCAGCATTCTTTTCGACAACAAATAAACGCCAGAAAGCAATGTCTTATGAGAAATTGGGTGATTTAACCTTTGCTGATAAAAATTATGTTTCAGCTCAAAAATATTACGATTCATGTTCGCGATTTATAGATGATAACTATCCAAATGGTGAATTAGTAAAAAGCAGAGCAATCAAACTTTCAGATTTAGTGAAGGCAATTGAAACAGCAAATTTTGAAGACAGTGTACAACGAATCGCAAAATTATCAGAAAAAGATAGAACTGAATTTTTGAAGGATGTTCTGAATCAAATCAAAGAAGAAGAACAAAAACGCAAAGAACAAGAAGCTGCAAAACTGTTAGCACTCCAAGCTCAGGCGAATTCCAATGTAGGAAATTCAAATGCGAATAAATTTGTTTTCAATAACCCAAAATTACGCGAAGCTGGATTCAATGAATTCAAGAAAACATGGGGTGTTCGCGAAAATGAAGACGATTGGAGACGAAGTGAGAAAGTAGTGAATGTGCTTAATAAAAAAGAGGATACAGATAAAGACTCTTTAAATACAACAGCTAGTAAGTCAAAAACTGATACGCTGTCTGTAGCTTCATTATTGAAAAATATCCCATTAACCGAAGAAGCAATGAATACTTCAAAAGAACGTTTGATGGATGCGCTATTCACTTCAGGAGTATTATACAAAGAGATTTTGAATGAGGAAGAATTGGCATCGATTCAATTTAAAAAAGTATTAGCGCAAAAAAATATCGGTCTTACAGACTTATCTTCTGCTTTTCAATTATATAAAATCAATGAAGCAACGGGTGAAAAAGAACGTTACAAGGATCATATTATTGATTTATATCCAAATTCTGATGCTGCAAAATATTTCAAAGATCCAGAATTCTATTTAAAGCAAAAAGAAAATGCAAAACAAGCAGAAAAAGAATACGTTGCGCTCGTTGATCGCTACAATGGACAAGATTATCGTTATGTTGCAACAGAATCACAGAAAGTAATAGACAACGATAAATCAAATGCTTACAGAGCAGAATACATGTTATTGAACGTTTTAGCTGTTGGTCAGACAACTGAAAATAAAAAAGAATTAGTTCCAAAGTTGAAAGCTATAATTACTGAAAAACAGGGTACTCCTCAAGCAATTAGAGCCCAAGAAATGCTGGTAATTATTGATAAAGGTTTCTCTAAGAATGAAGCAGTTAATTTCAATAAAACGTATGCTTACGAATATTCAACTGAAGGAAATCAAAGTGTCATCATTTTGATCGATGAGGAGGATGATAGCGATGATGCTAAAAAGTTAATTTCCGATTTCTCCAACAAGAAATTTAAAACGAATCGTGTTAAAGTTTCTATGAAAACGAGCATGTCAGAAAAGAATTTTATGTTGGTTCAAGATTTCCCGAATATCAAGGTAGCACAAGAATATATTGATGCTTACAAAGCTGGTTTTGAGGTCTTGGACGATTTACAGGACAATAAAATTTACATTATTTCGATAGAAAATTTGAAAAAGTTAATTGAAACATCGAAATTTGACGAGTACAAGTTGTTTTATGACGATAATTATTAAAAGAATATGCTAGAACGTAAAGGTTTTTTTGGATCAAACTCAAATACTCCCGCAATGAGCGAATCAACAGGTGATAAATGGAATAGAATTCTTTCTGGAACAGAGATAACAGGAAATATAGTTTCTGATTCTAATTTGATAATTGAAGGACAAATTAATGGCAATGTGAATTGTTCCGGAAAAGTACATATTGGTGCTACTGGAAGAATTTCTGGGAATTTAAAAGCAACTAATGCAGAGTTTGAAGGTAGTCAAGAAGGTGAAATCACTATTGATAACCTATTGATTTTACGCAGTACGGCTCGTATCAAAGGAAATATTGAAACTTTAAAATTAAACATAGAAGAGGGAGCATTCTTTGAAGGTGCGTGTGTTATGAAATCTCCCGTTTCTACCACCAATTTTGCTCAATCAGTATCGTTTGAATAATAAGGATAAACGTCCTAATTTATTTCTTAAATTTTCCTCAGCAGGCATTCAAATGGCTGGAATTATAGCCTTTTTTACATGGTTAGGAACTTATTTGGATGCTAAATATCCCAAAACAATTCCATGGTGGACAATTGGTTTATCGCTTTTTGGAGTGATAGGGTCGTTAGTTTTAGTAATCAGGGAAGTAATCAACTTAAATAAGGATAATGAATAGTATTGTTTTGTTAAAACATTGGCTGATGATTGCTCTACCAATTGCTGTTTATGTTTTGTTCAATCGGATGAATTTATTTTCTATTGATTTGTTTCTATCCAATTTCGTTGCAGGTGTTAATTTTTTTATTTTTACTATCAGTGTACTTATAATGCAAGTTGGCAAAAGGAACAAGCCAGAAGAGTTTGTCTTTCGTTATCTCTCGATGACAACAGTACAGATATTGTGCTTTCTTGCAATTGTTACCGCTTTAATTTTTACTCAAAAACCAAAAGTTATTGTCTTTCACAATTTAATACTTTTTAGTGTTTTATTGGTTTTTCAATCAATAGGATTGATAGTTTTCAAAAGCAACGAGATAAAGAGTTAGAATGAGGTTAGAAATAGTAACCGTTTAGAATTCAAGCAACACTAATAAATGCAATTCCAATTGAATTAAACAAAACGAGTTACTTTACCATAGCCCAATTTCAATTTCATTTCATTCTACATTTATTTATAGTTTTCCGCATTGACCAATTTAAAATTGATATTGTAAGCAGAAAAAAAGCGTTAAAGTATAATAGTCCCCAATTTCTGGACAGCTGATTAAAGTGTAATTTTAACAGTTGAATATGAAAAAAGAGAGAAGAAAATTTACGTCAGCATTCAAGGCAAAGGTAGCTATTGAGGCAATTAAAGAGGATAAGACTATCCAAGAACTTGC
>CAMDGP010000230.1 GCA_945897765.1 Chitinophaga pinensis | reverse complement strand
ATTGCTTCCTCATCATTCCCTAAGTATTCTCCTCTTTCTCCTTTTGCGTTTGGAGCAAGAATAGATAAAAACTCACCTGGACCAAAATTATACTCAAGTATGTAATTTTTATTTAAACCTTCCTTTTCTTGAACGTTTGTTGGATTTTTGGGTTTGATTGTTAAGTCAGTTGTTCCACGAGTAGTGTATTCACTGTATTCTAAAGTTGTCAATAAGTTACTCGCTGCTGGAAGTACACCTAAAACTGTTGCAACTGCTAAAGCTCCAATGGTTTTTCCAAGTGTTATAACTTCTTTCTGAATCAAAAGACGAATGCTTTCACCAATTGCTACAGCCACTAATAAAAACGCAAAATAATAGGTCATTTGTAGGTGATTTGCTGTGATATTTAAACCTAAGAATAGTCCAAAAACAGCACTTCCCAGTAACCATTTACCTCGAAAAGCAAGCAACATTCCACCTAAAGCAGGCGCCATATAAATAATTGCATTCACTTTAGTTATGTGACCTCCAGCTAAATAAAGAATGTTAATAGTAGAAAAACCAAAACCTATTGCACCCAAAATTCCAAGCCAAGGATTAATTTTTAAACATAAGGCAAAAATGTAAAAACCAAGCATCGCCACAAATAAAATTCCGACGGGTGTTGGTAAACCAAGTTTAATGATTCTATCTACGTAAATTAACACATTCGAATCATGCGAAACAGAAACTTGATAAGCAGGCATTCCACCAAACATAGAATTCGACCACAATGGTTCTTTGTTATCATTCATCAAACGATAATCAACGATTTCTTTTGCCATTCCTTGGAATTGTTTAACGTCACTTTGGCGCAATGCATTGCCATCAAAAAGAGGTGAAAAATAAATACTTGACAATCCGATGAAAACGGCGATTGCAATGATGTGAGGTAGAAGTGCTTTTAATTTTGAATTCATAAGTTGAAAATTAAGTTGCTAAAAGTATTAAGATTGGTGTTTTGGATTGGCATAAATTTGAATTTCTTCTTCTTGGATTTCATTTCCACAAAGTATAATTAAGCGCTCAATAATATTGCGTAATTCTCGAATATTCCCAGTCCAATCAACGTTTTGAAGTGCTTTAATTGCTTTAGGAGCAAACGATTTTTTAGCGATACCATGTTCTTGGCAAATACTAGTTAGAAAATGTTCTGCTAACAAAGGAATGTCGTCTTTTCTATCATTTAAGGAAGGAACATGAATCAAAATTACTGCCAAACGATGGTATAAATCTTCTCTGAAGCGCCCTTCTGCAATTTCTTTTCGGAGGTCTTTGTTCGTTGCAGCCAAAACGCGACAATTCACTTTCACATCCTTCTCACCTCCAACTTTTTGGATCACATTTTCTTGCAATGCACGCAATACTTTTGCTTGAGCTCCAAGCGACATGTCTCCGATTTCATCCAAGAATAAAGTTCCACCTGAAGCCAATTCAAATTTCCCTTTTTTGTCTTTAACAGCTGAAGTAAATGCTCCTTTTTCGTGTCCAAAAAGTTCACTTTCAATTAATTCAGAAGGAATCGCCGCACAATTTACTTCAATGAAAGGCATTTTATTTCTATTCGATAAATCATGAAGAGAGCGAGCAACTAATTCTTTTCCCGTTCCATTTGCACCAGTAATCAACACCCGTGCATCAGAAGGAGCAACTTTTTCAATCATCTCCTTAATTTTCTGAATTCCTTCCGACTCGCCAATAATCGAACTTCCTTTGATGCGTTTAACAGTCGTTTTTAAGATTTTAGTTTCTTGTACCAAGTTATTTCGGTCTTTAACATTTCTTAAAGTCACCAAAATACGGTTCAAGTCTAATGGTTTTTCGATAAAATCAAACGCACCTTTTTTAATCGATTGAACAGCCGTTTCAACTGTTCCGTGTCCTGAAATCATAATGATAGGAACTTCATTTCCTTCGCTTGTTAATGCATCTAGAACTTCGGAGCCATCCATTACCGGCATTTTAATATCGCAAAAAATCAAATCCAGTGAATTTGATTTTGCAATTTCTAGCCCTTCTTTTCCATTTTCAGCCTCTAAAACGGTACAATCTTCAAACTCTAAAATTTCTTTCAAAGCTCTGCGAATCGCACGTTCATCATCGATAATAAGTACTTTCATTTTTGAGAATTAACTTTATGTTCAAGCATAGGTACAAATTTAAAAGTACCATATTCTTTTAAACTCACTTCACCTTCTTGAATTTTTACAATTTTAAGCATTTTTTGTTCTGCTCCTTCTCCCACTGGAATTACCATAATACCACCAATTTTCAATTGTTTTACTAATTCTGAAGGAATATCTGGCGCTCCACAAGTCACTAAAATCTTATCAAATGGTGCATAAGCTGGACTTCCTTGATAACCATCTCCAAAAAATAATTTGGCATTGAAATTAAAGAAATCAGTCATTTTCTTTGCTTTTTGATGCAAGGAAAGATGTCTTTCAATTGAGAAAACTTTTGCTCCCATTTGACACAAAATACAAGTTTGAAATCCAGAACCAGAACCAATTTCTAGTACTTTTTCTCCTTTATTTAATTCGAGCAATTCAGTTTGAAAAGCTACTGTGTATGGATGTGAGATCGTTTGTCCAGCGCCTATTTGAAAAGCAGTATTGGTATAAGCTTGTTCATCAAAAGCCAAATCCAAAAAGAAATGCCTTGGTGTTGCATCAAAAGCATCTAAGATTCTATGGTCTTTGATCCCCATCTCTGCTAATTCAGAAATTAAAATTTTGCGTTTTCCTTTATGCTTGTATGTGTCGATTAAATGTTTCATTCTTTTAATTGCGAAAGTATAAAATACGATCTTTATAATTTATAGTTTATAACTTTAACTCAGTTTGAGAAAAAGGAAAATTTAAACGATTACTTAAGGAGACTAATAAAATTCCTTTAGGCAAACAAAATTAAGCTAATCTTTAAATAAGGCGAATGAAAGCACGATAAATTCTTTATATTTGCATTGGCTTGAACGTATGATTTATAAACTTTCTTCAAAAGAATAGCTAGATAATCAGAAATGGTATGTTATTCAAACAAAATTTAAGAGCAGGAAACAAAATTGAAGAAGGATTACGAAAAATTGGTTTTGAGGTTTTTTACCGCTAAAAACTAGTTAAAAACAATGGAGTAATCGAAAAAAAAGGTTTCTATACCTTCAGTTTCATTCAACTTGTTTATTCATTCGTCTGAGTTAGATTTATTAGTTTCAAAAGTTTAGGTATTAATTGGTGACTTTCATCAAAAATGTGAGTTACTGAGGCGAAGCCATATTTATTAAGTTATATGAAAATAGTAGTTACTGGAGGAGCAGGATTTATTGGTTCAAATACATGTGAAGCTTTTATTAATGAAGGTTTAGAAGTTATTTGCCTCGATAATTTTTTAACTGGAAGAAGAGAAAACATTACAAATCTGATTGAATCTCCATTATTTACCTTAGTTGAGGGAGATATTCGGAATTTAGAAGATTGTAAAAAAGCGGTTGAAGGTGCTGATTTAGTTTTACATTTAGCTGCTTTGGGTTCAGTTCCTCGTTCAATAGTTGATCCTATTACAACAAACAATATTAACATTGGCGGCACATTGAACATGTTAGTTGCAGCTAGAGATGCTGGCATCAAACGATTTGTTTATGCAGCAAGTTCTTCAACTTATGGTGACTCTGAAGTCCTGCCGAAAGTAGAAAATGTTATTGGCCGACCATTATCACCTTATGCAATTACAAAATATGTTAGCGAACTTTACGCGGATGTTTTTGGTACAACCTATGGCCTAGATTGTATAGGTTTAAGATATTTTAATGTTTTTGGAAGAAGACAAGACCCAAATGGAGCTTATGCAGCGGTTATCCCTAAATTTATTTCATTAATTAAAGCAAATAAAGAATGTTTAATCAATGGAGATGGTTCTTATTCAAGAGATTTTACATATATTGAGAATGTAGTTCAAGCAAATT
>CAMDGP010000229.1 GCA_945897765.1 Chitinophaga pinensis | reverse complement strand
ATAAATTCTGCTGCCTTAATATACCAAGAACACACATAGTCAAGCAAATTTGAGCCTTTGTTATTTCCAAGAATCATTGTAATATCATTCTTTTGATCACTATTCTGCATTTGCTTTCCAATAAAAGGAGGATTTCCGATGATATAACTCAATTCATTTTTCGAAACAACCTCCTCCCAATCAATACGCAAAGCATTACCATTCACAATATTCGCTGATTTATTCAAAGGCAAACGTGCAAAATACTGCCCAAATTCCATACTCATTTTGAGGTTCATTTGGTGGTCCATCAACCACATCGCCACTTCGGCAATACGCACCGGAAATTCTTCGTATTCAATGCCACACATGGTATCCACGTCCAATAGAGCAACGTCTTTCAACTCCACCACCACACGGTTGCTACCAAAACGCTGTTGTAAAATGGCCAACTCCAGCAAACGCAACTCGCGGTAAGTAATTACCAAGAAATTTCCACACCCACATGCAGGATCCAAAAATTTGAGTTTGCTCAAACGCAAGTGAAATTCGTTCAATTTGGCTTTATTGGTTCTCACGCTGTCAAACTCCGTCCACAACTCGTCAAGAAACAAAGGTTTGATGAGCTTCAAAATATTTTTTTCGCTCGTGTAATGCGCTCCCAGGTTTCTTCGTTCCTTCGGATCCATTACACTTTGAAACATCGAACCAAAAATGGCAGGAGAAATCTTGCTCCAATCCAAGTAACAACATTCCAACAAGGTTTGTCGCATCTTTGAATCGAAATGTGCCATCGGTAAAATCTCCTGAAACAACTTCCCACCCACATACGGAAAGGCATTCAGTTGTTCGTCTAAGTTTTTAAATCGCTTCTCCAAAGGAGTATTCAGTACTTGAAAAATCTCTTGTATTTTGGCTGCTAAATCGCTTCCATCTTCCGAAGTTCGTTCCTCTATAAAATCTTCGAACTGTTGCTTATCGAAAATGCTTGTGTCTTCGGCAAAGAGGCAAAACAACAAGCGCACCAAATACACTTCTAATTGATGTCCTTCATAGCCAATTTCCTTCAAGCGGTCGTGTAATTTCCCCATCAATTCAGCAGCTTTCACGTTTACGGGGTCTTCCTCGCGGTACACCTTTTTCTGATAGCCAGCAATAAATCCAAAAAGCTCCACGTGATTTACAAATTCATTCAATTGAAATTCAACGTATTCGTCGTGCCCTGATTCTTCTAAGTCATACAAGCGAAATATTTCAAAGTCGCATACCAACACGTATTTCGGAATATCCAGTTGTGCCAGTCCGTGAATGTAGCCTTTTGCTTGTCCATACGCTTTGGTGAGGTCTTTTCCTTTACTTTTCATTTCAATAAGCAACCACCCTTTCCACAACATATCAATGTAACCGTCGGCATCGCCCAACTTTTTCACTTTGTGTTCAAATGAAGCCACTTTTCGTTGGTTTAGTCCAAACACATTAAAAAATTCAACCAAAAAAGGCTTTGCATCTGCTTCCTCGCTGTGCGTTCCTTCCCATTCTTTCGAAAAAGCAACGGCTCTGTCTTTTATTTCGTTCCAACTTAGTGGCATTTGAATCTATTTTAGCGTAAATATAGTAAAGATGAAATTTAAAGAGGAAACAGTTATTGGTTTACCCTTGTTAGCTGTAAAATTCCAGGCACCATTTGTTTATCTAATTTTGAAAAGGCAAACCATGGTTCGACAGGCTCACCACAAGCTTTTCAACAAGCTCACCACAGGTTTTTCGACAGGCTCACCAAAGGTTTTTTCACCTCCCTTAATCTCCGTCAGCTGACGGAAGGGAAACAACTTCCTCCATTGATTCCTCTTCAAGGAGGGAACAACTTCCTCCCTTTGAGGGAGGATTGAGGAGGGTGATTGGTATTGCGTGGGACGATAAACTATAATTTCATTTTTCATTGCTACTCAAAAATAACGATTTATTTTTTAAATTCCTATGCCACTTCAATCCCCTTCATAAAGCGTTCTACAGGAAGGAGATTGTTGACTTGTACTTTTAATTCGTAGCAATTTTTCTTGGTGTTGTAGTGAATAAATGGAGCTGTTAAAGGATATTGGTCTTTGAGTAAAAGCACTTGTTTTAAGTCTAATTCTAATTGAATGGGAAAGGTTTCGCCTGAATAACTGAATCCAAAGATATCGGGGATTTGTTGTTCAAACATTTTAGCGTATTTAAATGGTTGCCCAACAAAATCTAAATAAGCTAATGAGTGGATGTGAAAAGTTATCATTTCATAAACTTTATACCACACAAAAAAAGCTCCATGTTTCCATGAAGCTTTTTTGAGGTCTCGTCCGGATTCGAACCGGAGTAGACGGTTTTGCAGACCGGTGCCTAACCGCTCGGCCACGAGACCATTGTGACCGCGAAGATAGTGAATTATTCTAATAGTATCTTTTCGATACTGGAAGATTTTTCTGTTGTTATTAAAATCACATATTGACCTTTTGCAAAATCACTGCAATCAATTATACCAGTTCCTTTCGTAAACACTTGTTTATCAATTAATCTTCTTCCATCTAAAGAAAGAATCGAAATTAAAACCTCAGTGCTTGAATTAATTGTAAAAATACCTGTCGAAGGGTTCGGGTAAATGGAATAACTAAGTGTTTGTTCCTGTAAACTGCTGCAATTTTCAACAATGATGGATTGTGTTGCTGAACCTGTACATCCATTCAGAGTGACAGCATAAACGATTGGATGCGTTCCAATTCCTGCAACTGAAGCAGAGAATAAGTTCGGCGCACTGATTCCATTTCCAGAAAATGTTCCTCCTGCTGGTGTAACTTCCGTAATCGCAAATTGAGCTGCCGTGTCACAAATTGGTGCAGCAGCATCAAAAATTACAGTTGGAACTTCGTTTACCGTAATTGTTCCTAGAGCATTTCCTGTACATCCATTCGGTGAAACGTAATTATAAACTGCATTATTTATTCCAATTAAACTAGTTGAGGGAGTAAATTGATTGTTGCCAATTCCCGCACCAGTGTAAGTTCCACCTACTGGCAAACCGTTACTTAAGTTAATTTGAGTCCCATTTGAACAAAGTGGATTGTAATTTCCGAAAGTCACAACTGGATTTGCTTCCACATTAATTGTTTGTGTTGCCGTGTTTATACAATTGGTTCCATCGATGAATTGATAGGTAATTGCATTTGCACCAACTGCGATTGAAGGATTAAAATTTGTTCCATTTTCTACTCCTGTTCCTGCGAAAGTTCCTCCTGCTGGCGTAGCGTTCAAGGTAAATGGACTTGCACTTTCACAAACGGTAGCAATTGCTGGAAAATCAACTGTTGTTCCATTGATAGTGACACCAAAAGTTGCACTCGCTTCTGGACATGCACCTGAAGCTGCAATTGTATTGCTTACTTGATAAAAACCGATCGTTGACAAATTTGGATTAATTTCTCCAGTTTGAGGATTTAAACTTAAGCCATTTGATGAACTAAAAACACCAATTCCACCACCATTTAACAAAGTAACTTGTTGATTAACATCATTCAAACAAAAAGCTGTATTTGCATAGCTAAAATCAGCAATTAAAGAACTAGAAATCGATAATTGCTGAGAGGATGTATTTGGACAAGTTTCATTCGTTAAAAAAGTAATGGTGTAAGTTCCTGCTTGAGAGTTTGGAACATCTACCTCGCCTGTTGTGGTATTTGCAAAAATTAAATTATTGTTGTTTACGGTATATGTACCTGTTGAATTGGCAGTTGGCGTTGTATTTTGACCTCCCACACAAACCGTTCCTGATGCAAAACTAAATGCAGCATTATCCAAAGGAATGGTACTTAAAATTACGCCAGAAGTTAAAGGTGCTACACAACCATTTGTATTGGTATAAAGTAACGTATATGTTCCACCTTGTGTTGCAGTTAAAGTTGAGGTGATTTGAGTTGGTAGTAAGTTTCCATCTAAAAACCATTGAAATCCGCCAGTCGTTTCAGTTGCTGTAACTG
>CAMDGP010000228.1 GCA_945897765.1 Chitinophaga pinensis | reverse complement strand
TATTCTCAAAGTGGTTGTTACGACTCTACTTTAGTAAGAATTGGCTTCGATGAAGGATTGGTTTACTATATTCCAAATACATTTACTCCTGATGGTGACAATTATAATCAAACATGGAAACCTATATTCACCAGTGGCTATGACCCATATAATTTTACAATGTTAATTTACAATCGTTGGGGAGAAATAGTATTTGAAACATTTAATGTTGAATTTGGTTGGGATGGAACATATGGTTCAGAGGGAAAACCAGTTCAAGGAGGAACTTATACCTATAGAATAAATTATAAAAACCCATATAACGATAAAAGATTTACAGTTAAAGGACATCTTAGTTTGATAAGATAGTAATTTTTTTGAATACAAAGTAGGATTTGAGATCTGTTATCAGAACTAGTTTTTTGTAAATCAAAGTTTGTAGGATTGATTATTGCTAATTAGCAATAGTTAAAAAAGGTTAAGCACCTCGACTTCATCTTTGAATATTCTTTAGTTTCGTGCTTATCCTATGAAAAAAATACGTTTAAGTATTGCTACTGTTTTATTGACGATATCAGTGTTGAGTCTGATTATCATTCAGACTTTCCAAATGATTCAATTATATGAACGAAAAAACATTCAGTTTCGTCAAAATCTAAATAATTGTTTGGATAAGATTGCTTTCAGACACGAGAAAGCAGAGGATTACAAACGCTACATGAATATCATTAATAAAGATTTCAGTGGACAATATAAAGATGCATTAAAACAGGAATTCAAAAACTTAATGCCTATACAAGAATCCATTTCGATTCATGACACTGTTATCATGGTAAACGGAAGAATGGAAAATTACCTTGTTATCAAAGGTGATGCATTTGACTCCATTTCTGGTGTGCGCTCCGAGCAAAAAGTACTAGCTAGAGACGTACGCGAAATGCGCGATTTATTCCAAGGAAAATCAGGACATATAACACATAAAGATTCATCTGCAATTTCCATACAGTTAAATCAAAAAGTGCTTCAACATATTTTCAAGAAAGCAAAGTTCGTTAACGAAATGATGATACAAGCTTTTAGAGATAATATGTACGAAACACCTCAAAGAAGAATTGACGCTATTTTTCTTGATTCAATCATTAGAATGGAACTAAAAAAAGACGATTTACCTCAGAAGTATGCATTTATGATTACGAATGAATATGGAAGAATTATAAAATTTGATGTTTCACCCGAAACACAGCAATACAAATTAGACTCTACTAAGTGTGGTAAAATCAATCTTTTTCCAAGTAATATATTAGATGAAGATTTATACTTACATCTTTATTTCCCTAATCGGAATGCGTTCATTTTTAGAGAAATGAAAGCTTCATTTTTTGTGACCATACTTCTTGTTGTTATCATCATAATTGCATTAGTATTCATGTTCCGAACCATTCTAGAGCAGCGTAAACTTTCTGAATTAAAATCGGATTTTATTTCCAATATGACCCACGAATTCAAAACACCGATTTCAACTATTTCTTTAGCTTGCGAAGCTTTGGGCGATTCTGACATGGTAGATGAAAACAGTAAGCAGCGTATCTATCCTTTCGTAAAAATGATTCATCAGGAAAATAAACGACTAGAATTATTGGTTGAAAGTATTTTGCATAGTGCTGTAATTGATAAGGGTGAAATTCAGCATAATCATGTAGATCTTAATTTAAAGGAATTAATTCTTAACCTTGTTGAAAACGCAAAATTCAGATTACAAGGCACAAATGGAACAATAACTACTGAATTTTCTGGTGATGACTTTAGTATAATTGCAGATAAAATGCACTTAACAAACTTACTTGCTAACCTGATTGAAAATGCTATTAAGTATAGCAAAGAAACACCTGAAATAAAACTATTTTTGGATCGAAATACTAAAGGATTACAATTAAGCGTTATTGATAAAGGAATTGGAATTAGCAAGGAACATTTACCGAAAATTTTTGATAAATTATACCGAGTGCCAACCGGAAACCTTCACAATGTGAAAGGTTTCGGTCTTGGTTTAAGTTATGTAAAATCTATTTGTGAAGAATACGGATGGGAAATAAATGTGAAAAGTCAATTTGGTGAAGGAACAACTTTCATCGTAACCTTTAATACAAAAAGAAAATGGAAAAAAAATTAAATATTTTACTCGCAGAAGACGACGAAAACTTAGGGCAATTATTGTATGCTTATCTTCAAAATAAAGGTTTTTCAGTAACGCTAGCCCGCACTGGAAAGGCTGCTTATGAGAAGTATAATGGTAATAAGACGCAATTCGACTTTTTGATTTTCGACGTAATGATGCCAGAAATGGATGGTTTCACTTTAGCAAAAGAAATTAGAGAGCTAGATAAACAAATTCCAATATTATTCTTGACGGCTAAAGCGCTAAAAGAAGATAAATTACAAGGATTCAATATTGGTGCAGATGACTACATGACCAAACCTTTTTCGATGGAGGAATTATTGGCACGTATTCAAGCTATTTTGCGCCGTTCAGCTCCAGAATTGAAAGACGTGAATGAATCCATGTTTGTTGGAAAAATCAAATATGAACCAGAATTGAGTACACTACACCTGGAAGATGGAACCAAAAAGTTGACAACGAAAGAAAATCAATTACTTCAACTTTTAGTGAAAAATAAAAACGAAATATTAGACCGTCAAGCGACTTTGCGTGCTGTTTGGGGAGATGATAATTATTTCAATGGTAGAAGCATGGACGTTTACATCGCAAAATTGCGTAAACTATTAAAAGAAGATGAGAGCATTGAAATCATGAATATTCATGGTGTTGGATTCAAACTTATTGTAAAAGCTTAAGCTATTTAATGCAACGCATTTTCTTTTCCAACTTAGTGTTAATGATGTTTCTCAATTTATTGATTAAACCAATAGCGCTGTTTGGAATTGATGCAACCGTTCAAAATAGAGTTGGGGCAGCTGAATATGGCTTATATTTTTCATTGCTTAATTTCTCAGTGATTCTAAACATGTTACTAGATTTAGGGATAAATAACTACACGGTTAAAAGTATTGCTCAAAACCCAGAAGAAGCGAAAACTTATTTTGGTAAAATCATTAGCTTTAGGTTACTATTGTTCGGTTTTTACATCTTTTTCGCTTTAATTTTCGCCTTGTTTGTTGGCTATAATAGCTATCAATTGTATCTTCTCGGATTACTGGCTATCAATCAATTTCTAATCATGACAACTGCTTATTGCCGAAGTCATTTTTCTGGTTTTCACTTTTTTAAATACGATGCATTGATGTCCGTTTTAGATCGAACATTACTCATAATTTTTGGTGGAGCAGTTCTTTTTATTCCGCAATTAGGTTTTAAAATTTCTATTGAATTGTTTGTTTGGGTACAAATGCTTTGTTACGGAATCACCATGGTTGTTGCATTAGTTTTACTTTTAAAACACGTTGAAAGACCTTTTTTCAAATGGAATCTTCCTTTTAGCTTTTCAATTGTGAAGAAAAGTATTCCTTATGCTTTGCTTGTTGTTTTGATGCTTCTTTACACACGCGTTGACGGTGTAATGTTGGAACGCATTCATCCAAATGGAGCGTATGAATCTGGAATTTATGCACAAGGTTTTCGCTTGTTGGATGCGCTTTTTATGTTCGGAATGATATTCGCAAGTTTGTTATTTCCAATGTTTTCTAAACAACTTAAGGAATCAAGAGAATCAATAATTGAATTGTTAAGCAACGCAGGGAATTTATTGATGGGAGGATCGATTCTTATTGTTTTTGTTGCAATTACCAATGGTTATTTCCTTCTTAATTTAGTCTATGATCATGCTTCAGAGGCTGTTCCTGCATTTCAATGGTTGATGTTAAGTTTTTTATCACTTAGTTTGAATTTTATATTTGGAACCTTACTCACAGCCAACGGTAACTTACGTTTTTTAAACATTAGTTCCTTTTTTGGAATTATTATAAACGTTATTATCAATTATTATTTAATTCC
>CAMDGP010000227.1 GCA_945897765.1 Chitinophaga pinensis | reverse complement strand
GTTGCACTTATGGAAGCTGCAAATCTAAAAAAGTATGAACAAGTTTATGTAAACAATGCTACTAACGGCTCTCGAATAATGACTTATGTACTTCCGGGAGAACGTGGATCTGGTATGGTTTGTATGAATGGTGGCGCAGCTTTACATGCCAAAGTAGGCGATACCGTTCATGTTTTAACCTTTTGTTCTTTAAATGATGAAGAGTTAGAAACGTTTGTACCGCTTGTAGTATTTACAGATGAAAATAACCAAGTCCTTTCTATTGAAGAATATCTTTAATGTCTAAAAATCGATTTAGGAAAACACTTTTTTAAGTGCCTTTTTAGTTTAACTTAATT
Source organism: Chitinophaga pinensis (assembly GCA_945897765.1). Classification (GTDB taxonomy): domain Bacteria; phylum Bacteroidota; class Bacteroidia; order Flavobacteriales_D; family Crocinitomicaceae; genus UBA952. The sequence goes on along the minus strand of CAMDGP010000227.1, from coordinate 3,651 downwards.
TTGAATATTTTAGATTTAGCAAAAGTCGATGCGTGTAAAATGGTCTTTGAAAAAATACCCTTTTCTTTATGAAATTCAATTCCTTCAATTTTACATCTTTTTGAGACAAAACTTAAAGAGTAAAATTTAAAAATGATTGTAAAATTAGATACTAAAAAACCTTCAACTTTAGTAGGTGAAACCATTCGATTCCATCAAATCATATTGAATTTAGTTAGTAACGCAATTAAATTTACCTTGGAAGGCGAAATTACAGTTGAATTGAAATTATTAAGTCAAAAGAAGGATCAGGCTTCAATTGAATTCTCTGTTCAAGATTGTGGAATTGTTATTTCAGCTGATAAGTTAGCGAGTATTTTTTGAGAATTTTCATCAGGCAACAAGTGGTACTTCACGGATTTTTGATGCGCAGATTTGGGTTTAATACCGAAGTTGTTTTCAATTGTCGTATAAATTACTCGTTGAAAACTAATTCGACATTATACCAGATGTATTTTTCATTGCATCATTTAATAAATAAATTAGTATCACGATTGTAAAAAAAAAAAATGATTCAATCACAAGGTTAAACAATCATATACCAAGCTTTTTGAATTCAAAAAAAAACCGAAAATAACTTAGTTGGTGTATGAAAAGAATGTAGTCCGCTACGGCGGATAAGAATTCAAAATTATACGAATCTTCCATCTCTCATAACCAAACTTCTGTCAGCCATCTTGGCTAAATCTTCGTTGTGCGTTACGATAATAAAAGTTTGATTCAAATCATCTCTTAATTGAAAGAACAGTTCATGAAGTTCTTTGGCGTTTTTGGTATCTAAATTTCCAGAAGGTTCGTCAGCCAAAATCACTTTTGGATTGTTGATTAAAGCTCTACAAACTGCTACTCGTTGTTGTTCTCCGCCAGAAAGTTCTGAAGGTTTATGGGTTTTACGAGAAGAAATCCCCAATCTTTCTAGTAAAGGTAAAGCCAATTGTTCAGCTTCCTTTTTACTTTTCCCACCAATTAGAGCGGGCAACATTGCATTTTCAAGCGCTGTAAACTCTGGTAAAAGCTGGTGAAATTGAAAAATGAATCCCAACGATGTGTTCCTGAAATTCGCCAATTCCTTTTGAGATAATTTAAATGGATTTATTCCACCGATTTCTAAAATTCCTGAATCCGGCTTATCTAAAGTTCCTAAAATTTGAAGCAAAGTCGTTTTTCCAGCGCCAGAAGAACCAACAATAGAAACGATTTCTCCTTTACCAACTTCCAAATTAACTCCTTTTAGAATTGGAAGCTCTCCGTAGGCTTTTTGTATGTCTTTAGCGACAAGCATTAAATATCTAAATTAAGATTGTGTCCCATTTTGTCTCTTTTTACTTGCAAGTAGCTCGCGTTGTGCACATTGCTTTTAATTTCCAAAGATACATTTTCTACAACCTCTAAACCATATCCTACCAAACCTGTTCGTTTTTTAGGGTTATTAGTCATCAAACGCATTTTTGACACACCTAAAGCACGTAGCATTTGTGCCCCCAAACCATAATCTCTTTCATCAGCTTTGAAACCTAATTCGATGTTAGCTTCCATCGTGTCCATCCCGCCTTCTTGTAACTTGTATGCTTTTAACTTGTTAACCAAACCAATTCCGCGTCCTTCTTGATTCATGTATATGATTACGCCTTTACCATCTTTTTCAATAAGATTCATAGCTGCGTGTAATTGAGGACCACAATCGCAACGACAAGAACCAAAAATATCGCCTGTCATACAAGAAGAATGAACACGTACCAAAACAGGTTCGTCTATATCCCAAGTTCCTTTAACCAACGCCAAGTGATCCATATCAGAATTCAAATCTTTGAACGCATGCAATTGGAATTCACCAATTTCAGTAGGTAAATTAACATCTACTACGTGTTCAATATGCGTTTCGTTTTTGATGCGATATTTGATTAATTCTTCAATTGAAATGATTTTTAAATCGAATCTTTTTGCTATTTCAATTAGTTGTGGCAAACGTGCCATGGAACCATCTTCGTTCAGAATCTCCACAATAATTCCTGCTTCTTCAAAACCAGCCATTTTTGATAAATCAACAGCAGCCTCTGTGTGTCCAGCACGTCTCAAAACGCCACCTTTTCGAGCGCGCAATGGGAAAATATGTCCAGGTTTACCTAATTCTTCAGGACGCGTTTCAGGATCAATCATTGCCAAAATCGTTTTCGCGCGATCACTTGCAGAAATACCTGTTGTACAACCATGACCAATTAAGTCGATGCTTACTGTAAAAGGTGTTTCATAAGCCGCAGAGTTGTTGCGAACCATCATCTCCAAACCTAAGTTATCGCAACGTTCTTCGCTGATTGGTGCACAAATTAACCCACGACCGTGTGTTGCCATGAAATTAATAACCTCAGGGGTTGCATTACGAGCAGCAGTAAGGAAATCGCCTTCATTTTCGCGGTCTTCGTCGTCCACTACGATGATTACTTTTCCATTTTGAATTTCTTCAATTGCTTCCTCGATTGTATTTAGTTGAAATGTCATTGTTTTTATTGATGTTAGGACTTTAAGACTTTAGGATATTAGGAGAGAATGACAAATGAGAGAACGAGGGAATGACAAATGAGAGAATGACTTTAAAATTTGGTTAGAAGCTATTCATAACTCACTTTTAACTCTTAACTTTTATCTCTCCACTTTCATCTTTCAGTTTTCAGTTTTTATTTGGTATTTGCTTCAACGTTTCCAAATAGTAACCCCAGAATTTTTGAACCGAAGAAATCTGAACTTTTTCATCTGGTGAATGTGCTGCACGAATGTTTGGACCAAAAGAAATCATATCTACACCTGGTAAATGTTTTCCTAAGATTCCACATTCTAAACCTGCGTGACACGCTTTTACTTTTGGTTCTTCGTTGAATAATTCTTTATAAAGGTTTTCCATTAAGTTTAAAATCGCAGAAGTTGGATTTGGTTTCCATCCTGGATAATCGCCACCTTGAACAACATCACAACCCGCATTTTCAAACGCGCAACGAATGTTCATCGCTACTTCTGATTTTGTAGATTCAACGCTACTTCTTTGTAAGGATTGACTCGTAAATGAACCGTTTGAAATAATAATTCTAGCCAAGCTTGAAGATGCTTCCACCAACCCAACGATGTCTGGGCTCATTCTGAAAACTCCGTTATGAACTGAACATATAAGATTGATAATTCTCTTGAAATCAGTATCATTCATTGCTTTTTCAGCGGCCTCAATTTCTTTCGCTTGAATATTAATTGCAGGTTCGATGCTTTGATATTCTTCTTTTAAAGTTGCTACTTGAAGGTCAAAAAGTTCGTGGAATTTAGTTGCATCTGTTGCTTCTATAGCAAGTACAACTGTCGCTTCACGTGGAATTGCATTACGTAAACTTCCTCCGTCAAACGCCACTAATTGAATAGAAATCGATTGACTAATTTCCCATAAGATGCGTGCCATCCATTTGTTAGCGTTTCCTCTTCCTTTGTCGATGTCCATTCCAGAATGACCGCCCAACAATCCACGAATTGAAATTTCAACCGTTTTACTGTTTGCATTTACTGGAACTTCTGAATATGTATAAGAAGTATTGGTGTCAATTCCACCTGCACAACCAATCGAAAGTTCGTCATCAT
>CAMDGP010000226.1 GCA_945897765.1 Chitinophaga pinensis | reverse complement strand
CTATTTTTTTTATTGGCAATTAAAAATAAATGAAATACCTATCTGTAAACCAATTGACTTATATCGGTTTCTAATAACATCAGTGTAAACTACTTCTTTAATAGAGGCTCTATAAATTGGAATCAATGAAAATTTAAACTGACTTTCTGAGAGAAAATAAAATTCACAACCTAGTTGATAGTTAGCTAGATATTGCTTCGATTCCGCAACTGCAATTGAATTTAAATCGGGTTGTAAATACTTCCCAGATCGGTTTAAACCATATCCAAGCATTACTCCAGCAAATGGGTTTATTCCGAATTTATTCCATGTTTTAGCGTAGCCAATATTTATTGGAACATTCAAATAACTATAACGATTTATACCTGAAATCGAATTGTAACTGTATTTAATCTGTTCTCCCCATTGGAAATAATCCAACCCGGTTTGTACACTAATCCCATTAATAATCCATTTCATTCTGAGTGAAAAATCCCAACTAGTAGTGGATACTTCTTCGCGTTCACGAGTCTCTCTCCATTCTGGTATTGTTGTCACAATAGCTATGTTTGCTGAGGGAATGTCAAAGGATGAAATGATTCCACTTACCCCTGTGAAAAAACCTATTTCTTTTTGAATTGATGGTTTCTTTTTCTCTTTAGCTAGCTCAACTTTTTCTACTGGTTGATTTATGAGAACTGAATCTATAGTTTTTGCTGAATCAACAACTTGTACCACTTCATTTTCAATTACTGATTCAAATTTTTTAATTTCTTCATCAGAACTTGATTTTGAGTCCTCAATTTTTGACTCAATTATTACTTTAATATTGGATGCATCTTTAGCGATTAGCTCTGAAATGGTATTTGATTTTGTTTCTAAATCACTTTGTGTTGTTTCTATATTAAAACTTTTGCTTGCAATAAATTTATTTTTTTCTTCAATAGTAAGATTTTGATTTTCAATTGAATTAGTAGTAGTATTTGCTATTTTATTTTGTGATTCTTTTGATGCTGAATTTGTCGCTTTCTTCGTTTTTACTGCTTTTACTAGAGTATTCTTTTCTTTCTTCGTTAAATTTGGATTTTCATTTGTAGAATTGAATAGCAATGTTGCTCCCCAAGTAAAGAGAGAAAGTGAAAATACGCCAACTAACCACCAAAATGCGATAGGTTTTTTACGTTTCTTTTCTGAAGCATCTAAGCGAGCGTTCAAATCAGTGAGAAAAATGCTTGGAATTTCTTCATTCAAATTCGCACTTGAAGCATCACGAAAAACTTGATCTATTTCATTGTCTTGTTTCATGTTCTAGTTCTATTTTTAATAATTCTTTTAATTTTTTTCGAGCCATTTTTGTATGCCATTTCGATGTTTGTTCCGAAATCCCTAATTGTGCTCCAATTTCTTTGTGCGAATAGCCATCAATTGCAAAAAGGTTAAAAACAACACGAGTAGATTCAGGTAGTTCCAACATTATTCTTTGCAGAAACGCATCGTTTATTTCGTATTCTGTAGCTGAAACAACTGCATCATTCGATTCTATTAAGGCATCATGTTGGAAAAGGGTATTGTATTTTTTATTTCTTCGATAATCATCAATTACTTCATTCGTCATGATTCTCTTGATCCAGCTGAAGAAATAAGCATCTTTATATTTGTCTAAATTTTGAATTATTTTAATGAATGCATTGTTTACTAACGTAACATGGTCCTCATCATTTGTTCTGTAGCGCCTTGCAATTGCTACTAAAATTGGAAAACATAATTTGTACAATTCCAGTTGCGACTTACGATCGTAATTAAAAGCTTTGTTAAGTAAGTCAGCACTTGGTTCCTTCATCGCAAATTATAATACTCTAAATTAACGTATAAATTTCGGCTATGGAGGTGCATGATTTATAGAAAATCAAATTGATGTCGAGAAGTTTATTTTTTCTGATTCGCATCACAACATTCCATAATCAGTTGCACGTGTGAATTTTCTATTTTCACTTTTCTACTAACGAAGAGAATTTCCAAAATTTAGCACTTGCGTTGTTCAAAACCAAAGAAAAAAATAATTTTGTTACGAGTTCGCTTAAAAGTTGCTAATTATCATATTTTTCTTTTACTTCTCAATCTGAATTTCGGTAACTCATTTTTATTTTTATGAGTGTTCTTTTCATTGAAAAAAAATATAATTTTGCGTAACTAATTATTTAATTCAACATAGCATGCAACTGTGGAATACATTAAATAAGGAGGAGTTAGAGTTTTATTTGCGTGAAGTAGGACATAAATTTGTCACTATTTCTTTCTATCAATATGCAAAGATTGCTCATCCTCGCTTATTCAGAGATCATTTGTTTTTAATGTGGTCAAAGCTAGACATCGTAGGTAGAACTTATGTCGCCAAAGAAGGAATCAATGCTCAAATTGCTATTCCAACCGAGAATCTAAGTCAATTTAGAGAGGAATTATATGAAATCGATTTTTTAAATGGAATTCGTTTGAATTTTGCAGTGGATGATTCGGAAGCAGAATTTCCTTTTCTTAAGTTAAAAATTAAGGTGCGCGATAAAATTCTAGCGGATGGTTTAAACGACGAAACATTTGATGTTACCAATAAAGGAAAACATTTGAATGCAGAAGAATTTAATAAATTGACCGATCAACCTGATACCATTCTTATTGATTTCAGAAATCATTATGAGTCGGAAGTTGGACATTTTAAAGGTGCAATTTTACCAGATGTAGATACCTTTAGAGAATCACTTCCTTTTATTGAAGATGAATATTTAAAAGGAAATGAAGATAAGAATATCGTAATGTATTGCACAGGAGGAGTTAGATGTGAAAAAGCTTCTGCTTGGTTTAAGCACAAAGGATTTAAAAATGTACATCAATTGGAAGGTGGAATTATCAAGTATGCCAATGATGTCAATGAAAAAGGCTTAGAAAATAAATTCATTGGAAAGAACTTTGTTTTTGATGAACGAAGAGGTGAGCGAATTTCTGACGACATAATTGCTGTATGTCACCAATGTGGAGAACCTGCAGACACACATACAAATTGTGTAAATGATGCCTGTCATTTGTTGTTTATTCAGTGTGAAAGTTGTAAGACTAAAATGGAAAACACCTGTTCAGATGAGTGCTTTCGTACAATCCATTTATCCGCAGAAGAACAAAAAGAACGGAGAAAGGGAAATGAGAATAGCAACAAAATTTTCAAAAAGGGACGTTCTGAGAATTTGAAGTTTAAAATGAATAATGCGAAACCCATTTCACTTTTAAAATGATATTTTTTGTTTAAAGAAAAAAACTAAAAACGAAAACACCAAGCGAAACCACTTTATTTGCTGAAGAAAAGGGAATTTCAAATCCTAGAAACGAACCCCTACAATTTTCCGAAGAAGCAACAGCTGTTTTCGATGCCGGTCGTGAATTGTGGAAATATTACCACGCACAAAAAGACGTGAACGTCAATGCAAGTTTGTACGACATTCGCGCGTATTTTCAAGGCAGAAACCCACAAGGCAGAATGAATTCCAAAAGCGATAATGCGACTTACACGGCTTTAATCAGTGAATTGAGAAGTAGACTTTCCGTCCTGGCAGAAAAGATTCAGCCGAAAGTTTATGAGTATGGTTTTTTGAAGGAGTGATTTTAAAACTGACAACGGATTCGCCACGGCTAACTGAAAGTGTGAAGTTATAAGTTATGAGAAATCATTTCAACAGTTTTCGGAAATCATAATTTTGATTTAAATCCATCGAATTCGAGGGGGTTTAAAATTTGGTTTGTTTATTTTTTCTTTTGAATCAGCATAATGTTCAGACCATTTTGTTGACGTCAAAAAAAAAATGGTCAAGATTGGTTTTATTGTGGAGAATTTTAAAAATTAGAAATCAAGATTTTCAGTACTTTTTTTGTAATCAAGATTTGTTTTGTGGCGAAAATTTATTAAATTTCAATTAAGAAAATGCTAATGGTCAATCAAGTGAAAGCGAAAATCGGATAATACAAATGAAATTTA
>CAMDGP010000225.1 GCA_945897765.1 Chitinophaga pinensis | reverse complement strand
GAAAATTCATTCTTAGGTGGCGAAAATGGTGCGGACATGATTTGGAATCCAACGGATAGATTGGTAAGCAATGCTGGGTCACCTTTAATGGGAGGCGTGCATCCTATTTATGTGTTCAGTTACAAGCAAGCAAGCATCAATGGCTATGTTCCTGGTTTTGATTTTCCAGCTTATATTCCTAACGAAGCTGAAAACACAGCAAGTAATTTTCTCCATCAAAAATGGATGGAAGTGGAAACAAATTCTGCACAAGCGAAGAGAGAACTTTATGGAAGTTTGACTTGGGTGATGTATCCAATGTTGCGAACTGGACAAACATTACTTTCAACTGATGCAACAATCAAACTTCGAATCAATAAAGAGTTTAAAAATTTGGTCGCAACTGGAAAAAACGGTGGTAAGCCGATGTGTTCTTGGAGTATGAAAACGGAACGAACTTTAATCGGTAGTGTGAATGCCTTGAAAGATGCACTGAATATAATCAATGTTGTTCCAAATCCTTACAATGCATTTTCAGAGTATGAACGAAATCGCTTAGATAACCGTATAAAAATCACCAACTTGCCAGAGCGTTGTACCGTTACCATTTACACAAGCAATGGAAAGTTGATAAAAAGATTTGAAAAAGACAGCCCAATAACCTACCAAGATTGGACTTTAACAAATGAAGCGAATATTCCGATTGCCTCAGGAATGTATTTGATTCATGTTGAAATTCCGAATGTTGGCGAGCGCGTGTTAAAAGCGTTTATCGCAATGCGAATGGTTGATTTACAGGATATTTAAAGTGGTGTTGCCTTCGAGAGCCTCAGTCAACACGAGAGCCTCAGTCAACAATTGAAATATTCTACGCTTCTACTACTTGGTAATTCCCCACAAACGTTTCCATGTAATCATTCAATCGCTCTTCGTCTTCAACTCTCGTAAAAATTATCTGACGACATTTTGGTAAACTTTCAGCCAATCGAGAAATATAGCCTTTGTTTCCTGCCCGAATTTGTTCATCAATTTGAAGAATCATAAACAACTTTAGTTTCCCGATATTAAACCCATTTTGGAAATACAATTCACAAACGCGACGTGTTGTTCCGATTATAATTTCTGTTCCGTCAAACAAATCGTTGCGTTGCTTTAGTTTACTTCCTTTTTCAAAAACCAAGTCCACCGTTAAGTCTAATTCCTTTACGGCTTTAACCATTACTTCATGATATGCTTTTGCGTCGGCGTCATTTGCCACTAAAATCACTGCGCGAGGTGAACCTTCAGCTGCTTCGGGCACAAATAATTTCACAATTTCTGGTAATAATTCACCGTAATTTTCAGGTCCAGCAACAGACAAAACAGAATGTCCCGCTTTTAATGTTTTAATCAATCGTTCGTTATATGTTAAATCTGCCATTATTTTAATTTTGGGTTATTTGCATGACGTTCCGTGTCACGAGCTGTTTTCTTCTCTAAATTTTTAATCAAAGCTTGTTCTAAATCAATTCCTGTTTGGTTCGCAAGACAAATTAACACGAACAAAACATCTGCCATTTCATCGCCTAAGTCTTTGTTTTTATCACTTTCTTTTTCGCTTTGTTCACCATATCTTCGAGCCATAATTCGAGCAACCTCACCAACTTCTTCCATTAAAATGGCGGTGTTTGTCATCTCATCGAAATAGCGAATACCAATTGTTTTTATCCAATCGTCAACTGTTTTTTGAGCTTGCTTGATCGTAATTTCATTCATAAGCAAAGTTTTTGAGCGCTCGCAAATTTAGGGATTTAGAACGGACTGTTTGGAAAAGTAAAAAAGTATATCAAGATTAAAACCAACAACAACTTAAAATTAGTTATTGGTATATTATTTCAATCGAAATTTCTACTTAAAACTCCGCGTTTTGTGGCGTTCTTGGGAAAGGAATTACGTCGCGAATATTTGACATTCCTGTAACAAACATTACCATACGTTCGAAACCTAAACCAAAACCCGCGTGCGGAACAGTTCCGAATTTACGCGTGTCCATATACCACCACAATTCTTCTGCAGGAATATTAAACTCTTCGCACTTCTTCAATAGATGATCGTAGCGCTCTTCACGTTGCGAACCTCCAACGATTTCACCAATTCCTGGGAATAGAACATCCATTGCGGCAACTGTTTTTCCATCTTCGTTCAAACGCATGTAAAACGCTTTGATTTTCGCTGGATAATCAGTTAAAATTACTGGACAATTGAACTCTTTTTCTACCAAATAGCGCTCGTGCTCACTTTGTAAGTCAATTCCCCATTCAACTGGATATTTAAATTTTTTCTTTTTGTAGTGGTTTGAATTCATCAAAACGTCAATCGCTTCGGTATATGTCAAACGTTTAAACGGATTATTGATGACAAATTGCAAGCGTTCGATTAAAGACAATTCATTGCGCTCATTTTGAGGTTTTTGAGCTTGTTCTTGTTTGTCGCGATCGTCTAAGAATTTCAAATCTTCTTCGCAATTTTCAATGATGTATGAACAGATATATTTCAAGAAATCTTCCGTCAAATCCATATTGTCTTTCAAGTCATTGAATGCCACTTCTGGTTCAATCATCCAAAACTCCGCCAAGTGACGAGAAGTATTTGAGTTTTCAGCACGGAAAGTTGGACCGAATGTATATACTTGTCCTAAAGCCAATGCCGCTAACTCTGCTTCCAGCTGTCCGGAAACGGTTAAGTTTACTGATTTTCCGAAGAAATCTTCGTTGTAATTGATAGAACCATCTTCGTTTAACGGTGGGTTTTTAGGGTCCAAAGTCGAAACATGAAACATTTCACCAGCGCCTTCTGCATCTGAACCGGTGATAATTGGCGTGTGCAAATAGAAAAAACCGCGGTCGTTGAAGAATTTATGAATTGCGAATGCTACCGAATGACGAATTCTGAAAACTGCTCCGAACGTATTTGTTCTGAATCGTAAATGTGCTTGTTCACGCAAAAAATCCAAACTGTGACGTTTTGGTTGCATGACCGTTTTTTGAACATCATCTGGATGAGCATCGCCCAAAATCTCAATTGTATTCACTTGTAATTCAACAGCTTGACCTGAACCTTGTGATTCAACTAAAGTTCCTGTTAAGGCAACTGATGAAGCAGTAGTAATGCGTTTCAACAAAGCTTCGTCGAATTTTTCAAAATCTACAACCGCTTGAATCGTTCCCATGCATGATCCGTCGTTCACTTGTATAAAGCGATTGGAACGAAAAGCACGCACCCATCCTTTTATTGTTATTTCTGTATTTATTAGCGATTGACCTTCTTGGCCTAAAATTTCTTTAATTCTCCATCTTTTCATATGTGCTTGCTTTTCTTTTTTATGGTCATATGGAATCGCCAATTAAATTCATCATTGATTGTGACGAATCTTGTTCTGGCTTATTTCATAGTGCAAAAATAATGGATTTACAATTGTAAAGTTCAATAAAACGTAACGTTTCCTGCTTATTTGCGTATCATGCACTAAATTAAAATCATGAACAACGCAGCACATTTACATTTATTAGTAAATCACTTACCTATTTTCCTACCATTATTTGGACTTATCATGCTAATAATTGGGATTGTTTCTAAGTCAGAAATTGTCAAGCGTGTTTCATTGGCAATGTTTGTTTTCGCTGGACTTTTTGCTTTCATTGCGTCATCAACGGGTGAAGGAGCAGAAGAAATAGTAGAAGAATTAAAACGCAGTCACGACCTCATTCATGAACACGAAGAAGCTGCAGAAACTTTTGCTTTGCTTTCTTATGTTTTGGCTATATTTTCTATTGTTGCGTTTTGGTTTAATTGGAAAAAACATCCGTTCAAGGACCTTTCTATGTATATCGCTCTTTTGATTAGTGTTATTGTTATTTACTTCTCCTACCCTACTGGTCAAACAGGTGGAGAAATCACGCATCCGGAAGTGAGTAATTCATTCAAGGTGCCTGCCGGTGAGGATGAAGATTAATTTATTTTTTGCTTGATTTGATCAAGGGCAAAGACCAA
>CAMDGP010000224.1 GCA_945897765.1 Chitinophaga pinensis | reverse complement strand
CGGATATGCTTTACCTCAAATTCTGAAGCGTTTTGAATATGCACGCGTGAATCAAAGTTTAAAGAATAAGGATTAAACACTTAGATTTAAGTTGTTCAACTTCAATTCTTTTTCTTCAAAAACTCTTTTGATTTTTTCTTGAAAGCATCCATTCGTGGGTGACTAACACTTTTGACGTAAGGATTATTGGGATTGTTCTTTTCGAAATCTTGGTGATAAGCTTCTGCTTTGTAGAAAACGGTTAAAGGTTCAACTTGTGTGGTAATTGTTTTGAATTTTCCGTCTTTTTTTAATTGCTTTATATAATCAGTAGCAAGATTTTTTTCGTTGTTATTAGAGTAAAAAATGGCAGAACGATATTGTGTTCCAGAATCAGGACCTTGTTTGTTTAAAGTTGATGGATCATGGGAATTAAAAAAGACACGAAGTAATTCCTTGTAAGAAATTACTGTCGTGTCATAATGAACTTTTACTGTTTCTGCGTGACCTGTTTTTCCTGTGCAAATTGCTTCATAAGTTGGGTTTTTTATGCTTCCTCCGGTATAACCAGATTCGGCATAATCAACACCTTTAACGGTTTCAAAAATAGCCTCGACGCACCAAAAACAACCAGAAGCAAAATAAGCATCTTTATATTTGGATTTACTTTTTTGAGCATGCGATGCACTGATCACGAGAAAAATTGAGAAGAAAAGCGTGTATTTTATCATATTAGAATAACGCGCTTTTGGAGAAATTGTTTAATGTTCTCCCATCTGACGTTCGATAATTATTGTTATCAAAACACCAGTAAGTACAGCTCCCCCAACTATTGCGAAGCCAACTATTCCTTTGATTGCTAAAATTGTTAAACACATAATTTAAATATTTAAAGTAAATGTAAAGCCTAATTGGTTGGTTTTCAGAACAAAATATGTATAACGTGAAAGATTTCGAGCAAAATCACTGTTTTATCGAATATTAACAATTGTTTGATAATCAATTAAATACAAAAAAAGTTAATTTGAACTTACTATTATCAATATCATTTAACCAAAATAGTGATCAACCATGAATGATTGGGTTATTTTTTAATTATCTATTGAGTTTGTTATGTGCTTTTATTTAGAATCATTCTAATATACCTTTTTTGTGGTATTGCACTAAAGCTACTAACTAACGAATTTTGTCTTAAATAATTTACATTGAATAACACCACTATAAAAATTTTTACAGTTGCATTTCTAACTTTTCTTTCAGTTACAAGTTGTAAAAAGAAAGGTTGTACAGACCCAGCAGCCTATAATTATTCAGAAGAAGCAAAAAAAGACGACGGCTCTTGTAGCTACGATGCTCCTTATTCTATTCCTTCAGCATACGTTTTTACAGACGCAAATGGAAATAACACAGTTAATTACAGTGGACAAACTGACCGTTTAAATCAACTTCGTGAAATGGTTGTCTTAATGAAATCAGCTATTGCTTCTGGTATTTCAGCTGATGATTTAAAAGCGATGTTCGCAAATACAGGTGGAAATGGAAACGGAAATTTTAGCTTCACTTCAACTAAACAGTTAAAAGATAAATGTTTTGCAGTGGATCAAGCTTTGTTTGAAACCTGGATGGATAAAATTGCACTTGCAAGTAATTCATTCAGTTCTCAAGCATCAGATGGACAAGCAGGGGTTTTAACTTCAGGAACATCTACTTATTTATTTGACGAAAAAGGAATTGAACACCTTCAATTAATCGAAAAAGGTTTGATGGGCGCAGTGTTTATGAACCAAGCTTTGAATGTTTATATTAGCTCTTCTGAAATGGATGTCGATAATTCGAGCGCGCTTGATGCTACAAATGGATTGTATTATACAGCAATGGAACACCATTTTGACGAGGCCTTTGGTTATTTCGGAGTAGCTATTGATTTCCCAACAACTATTCCAGCTGATTTCTGGGGTAAATATTGCAACAATCAGAACACTGCTTTAAATTCTAATGCTGACATGATGTCAAATTTCAGAAAAGGAAGAGCAGCAATTAGCAATAAGTATTTAACAGATCGCGACAAAGCAATTAAAGCAATTGCAAAAGAATGGGAGGAAATTTCGGCCTTCCAAGCGAAAAAATATCTGCAAGATGCCATTGGTTTCTTCGGAAATGATGATGCAAAATACTTACACGCTCTCTCTGAAGCGTATGCTTTCTCTTGGAATTTGCGCTACGCACCAGTGGAAACAAGAAGATTTACACCAACTTCACACACTTCATTGATGAATTTATACAAATCAAATTTCTGGGAAATGACGGTTGCTGATTTGAACGCTATCATCTCAGAATTAGATACAAAATACTAAAAAAAGAAATAATATGAATCGTATCATTTTTGGATTTTTAGCTAGTGCCTTGTTTTTAATTACAGCCTGCAATAAAAACAATAATAACAAAGACGACTTTGATAAAGCAGCCTTGTTAAAGAATTTTTCGGACAACGTTATTCAACCACGTTATGCTGATTTTAAAACCAAAATTGATAGTCTCGAAATCTTGTTTATTGTATTCCAATCAAATCCAACTGAAGCGAAGTTTGAAGACCTTAAAGCGCATTGGAAAGCGTGTTATTTGAGTTTTCAACGTGTTAAAACCTTTGATTTTGGTCCAGCGATGAATATTGGTTTCAAAGGCGCAATCGGAACTTTTCCAACGGATACAACACAAATTAGCTCAAATATTTCAGCAGGCACTTATAATTTAGCAACAGTTACTAATTCAGATGCGGTTGGTTTGGCTGCTTTGGATTATTTGTTTTTTGCTCCAAATGCCTACTCGAATTTAACATCCAACGTTTCGTATAGTCAATATTGTTTGGATGTAATACAAAAAATGAAACAGGAAACAAATGCGCTAGTGTCAGCTTGGACTTCTTTTAGAGCCACATTTATTGCTTCTACAGGAAATGAATCTACATCGATGTTTTCAATGTTGGTAAACGATTTTTGTCAAGATTGGGAAGAAGCAAAAGCAGCTAAATTGGGAATACCACTGGGAAAATATAGCTTAGGAATTCAGCGTCCAGAATATATTGAAGCACGTTATTCGGGTTATTCTTTACCAATTCTTAAAGCAAGTCTTTCGAGTATTGCTGAAATCTACTCAGGTATTGGTGCAAACGGCCAAGACGGAGTTGGTTTCGATGATTATTTAATTGCTTTGAATAAAGAAAGTTTAAATTCAGTTATTAAAGATAAATTCAGAGAAATTGATTCGAGTTTTTATATTTTTAATTCAAGTCTTGAATTAGAACTAACTCAAAATTCTGTGGCTTTAGAAAATTTATTCAATGCTATTTCGCAACAAGTCATTTTCATAAAAACAGATATGACCGCATCGTTTGGAATTCTTATTACTTATCAAGACAACGATGGTGATTGATAAAGCAAAAATCTACCAATTTTTCAATCCTTTTCAACAGGTTAGCATTGCTCCACTAATTGTTTTCAGAATAATTTTTGGGGCTTTGATGCTTATTGGAACTTCGCGTTTTATTTTAAATGGTTGGGTGCAAAAATTGTATATCGAACCAACATTTTTCTTTCCTTTTCTTGGTTTTGAATGGGTAAAACCGCTAACTGGAAATTGGATGTTTTTACCCTTTGTTTTGCTGTTCGTGAGTGCCTTGTTTTTTATGTTTGGCTTCTTTTATCGCATTGCTTCCGTTGTGTTATTTCTGAGTTTCACTTATATTGAACTGCTCGACAAAACAAATTACCTAAACCATTATTACTTCGTGAGCTTGGTGGCGTTTTTAATGCTGTTTTTACCTGCAAATCGCTATTGTTCACTTGATGCACAGTTAAATTTAACACCAAAACAATTACTCGTTTCTAAATGGAACATTGGAATTTTAAAGTTTCAATTGGGAATTGTTTATGTTTTTGCTGGTATTGCCAAACTCAATTCAGATTGGTTGTTCGACGCAAATCCTTTGAAAATATGGTTGCAAGCACATCATCATTTACCTTTAGTTGGGAAATTATTGCAACAAGAATGG
>CAMDGP010000223.1 GCA_945897765.1 Chitinophaga pinensis | reverse complement strand
TCTTCCAATGTCATTTCATCCTCAAAGTAGGTATTACTCCAAATGACGTAAATTCTGTCCTTTTTAACTTGAATTACTATTCCGATAATATTTCCCCAAGATTTTGTTTTGCCTTTTCCTGTGGATCTAACCAAGTCTCCTTTTTTCATAACCCATTGATTTGGGCTAATATAACGCCAGATTTTTGTTTGGCAATATGACCTTAAATTGAGATTGTAACTACCATACAATTTCTGGTTATGTTACCTATCAATTTTGATCGTCTAAATTGATTAAATGTAAAATTTAAAAAATTATCTTATGAAAAATTTATTGAAAATTAGTCTTGTTGTGATGTTAGGTTTAGGTATTATGTCATTTTACATCGTTGGAACCAAAAAATCTGATGTAGAAATTATCAAGCCTACTGGTACTAAACAAGTATTTGTAATGTCAACTAAAAAAATTAATGGTTTTAATTCTAAAAATCTTACAAATGCTTTCAAAAATAAAAGATCAGATTTTGCTGATAGTACTTTTGAAATCTATGAATTTGAGTTTGATAAAGATTTATTAAGATTTACTCATATGACAGAAGTAAACGCAAAGGAAGACACTATAAATTTAAATTTAATAAAGTCTGATGGAGAATTTGCTATATACGAGTTTAAAGATACTTTATCTTATTTCAATGGAATAGAAAACAAGTTGTTAGTATTAAACTTAAATGACAACCCGAAATTTCCAATGATTCAAATTTTATATAAAGTAAAAGAAAAGTATCACGGATTATATTCCGTGGACACAAGAGATTTATCTGAGTTTTTAAACGATGAAGACATTAAAATATTTAAACAATAAATCATAAGCATTTAAAATCGTAGGCCACTAAAAAAGTGACTTAAAATTGAGATTACTATAGAAGCGATTAAGTTAAAAGTAATTTTTTCTTAATCGCTTTATTTATTTCCAATTGTTTATACAGGTGGGATTTTCGTGAAAATGAGAGTCAATTGTTCTAAATTTCTTCACTTAAAAACAATAAACGAAGATTTAATTTCTCTTGGAACGAAGATATGCCACCCTTTATTGGAAAACTCATACAAATCAGGATGGTAGAAATTATTTGTTTTATCTGATAGATTTTTCAACTTATCCATTGAATTTGGTTTTTGAGGTTGATTAATGAGGTACAAATAGACTTCCTCGCTTCGTTGTTTCTCTCGTTCATAAACGGACAATACATCACCCATTTTAGATTTCACATAGGTATTCAAACTCTCTCTTAAAACAGGTATTTTTTTGTTAATTCCATTTCCAAATAGAATAATTCTATGTTGTATAAAGTCAAATGAGAAAACATCTGAGGGAGTTAAATCAATTCTGTAAGCCATCACATCAATTTTTTCAAATTGTTTCCCAAAGTGGTTTTTGATATGATGAAAACAGGTATTTAGTATTTTCTCAATTGTTTCATTATTAATTGAGGTCAATTTGGAAGAAAGAATGGATTGAGTTATTCGTATTTCAACCAAATCCATTGGGAAATTGTCCAATTTCTTCATTATTTGGGTTACTTGGTTGGTTAAAGTGTCTTTTTTCATCTCATTAACAGATTTTGAGCGGTTATAGTTAATAAATAGATGATAAATTGAAATTTATTGATTCCACATATGACCATTTAATTGTATAATATTGGTTAATTTTAAAAGGTGAAAATTATGAATTAATCCTAACCCAAAAAATAATTTTTCCTTTTTGTTTTCCAAAAATTGTTTCAAAAGTTCATTTGAAATTTGAATTTATTATTGTTTGTTTTAAATAAAAATTTAAATTTGTTTGACAATACAGTCTTTAAATTAAATGAATGTTATGAAAAACTTATTACTTCTATTGTTAGTAGCGACTTCGTTTCGAGTGTTTTCTCAGGATGCTGTAAAAATTGAATCTATTGGTCTCGAAGTTATGAAATTTGATTTAGGTGAAATGAATTGGTTCAATGCAGAAAATGCCTGTGCAAAACTTGGAGGTGGTTGGCGTTTACCAACATTAGAGGAGTTAAAACGAATAAATGAAAAACGTCATGATATTGGCGGATTTGAAATCGGGACTTATTGGAGTAGTTCAAAGGACTACACTAATTATGCTTGGACCGTATACTTCAGTACAGGTTTTACTACAACAGCCTACATGTATGATGCCATAAACAATGTGCGCGCAGTTCGATCTATAAAATAACCTAATTAAATCAAGTTTTTTACATTAGAGCTCTCAATTAATAATTAAGATTATTTTATATAATGGAAAATAACATAAAAAAATTCGAGAAGTCTGGATGAATTTTATTGATGATTCATGTAATGTATTATTTTTTTCTTAATTGTTAATCAAAACATTTCAATTCTAGCCTGTACCTCAAATTGTGATTTTTATTTTCAACTTCATTCCGCCAAAAGCGTAGCTTTTTCATCATTTTAAGTTTAAAATAAGGGTGTTACCTAGACAAACTTAAAATTGTGAGAAAATGAAGGTGTATTATGTGAGAGTTTCAACGGTTGATCAAAAGACCGATAGACAGCGAATCAATGAAAAGGAATTTGATTTGGTGGTAGAAGATAAATGTTCTGGTTCCATTCCATTTTTTGAACGAGAGGGTGGAAAGAAAATCAAACAACTATTGGATAAGAAAATTATCACCTCACTTTCCGTTTGGACGATTGACCGATTAGGAAGAGACCTTTTAGATATCTTAAATAGTATTCAATATTTGAGTGAACGAGGAATAAGAATTCATTTCATTCAACAAGGTCTTATTTCGTTGGATGATTAAGGAAAGGAAAATCCGATTTCAAAAATGATTATTTCCATTTTGGGAATTGTTGCCGAGATGGAACGAAAACAAATCAAGGAAAGACAAAAAGAAGGAATTGAACTTGCCAAACTTCGTGGAGTTTATAAAGGTAGGGTTCACGGCTCCAAAGAGGATCTTAGAACTTTTCTTTCTAAACCTAAAGTGGCAAAAACAATTGAATACTTGAAGAAGGGATATAAAGCTTCTGAAATTTCAAGGATTGTCGGTATTCATGTGAATACAATTACGAAGGTGAAGAAGATGGTGGGTTAGTCTTTGATGAATCAGACATTAAAACTTCTGAACATTAAACTGATATAGTGGGATTAACTACCCCTATTCGATTAGGGGTAATCAATGCTCAACACTTCAACATTGAGAAATCTATATTAAACAAGACTGTTTTAACAATCAATTTTTTAACTTTGAAGAAATGGATATTGAACAATCAAAATATACCGACTTAATTAACCAAATTGGCGGACTTCTCCACAAAGGAAGAGAGCAAGTTGCCAAGTCTGTAAATACAATTTTAGTTCAGACTTATTGGTTAATCGGAAGACACATCGTTGAATTTGAACAAGGTGGTAAGGAAAAAGCAGAGTATGGAACTTTTCTCTTTGAGCAACTTTCAAAAGACTTGACACGACTTTATGGTAAGGGATTTAGTAGAGCTAACTTATTGTATATGCGAAAGCTGTATTTGAACTTTCCAAAAAGTGAGACACTGTCTAACGTATTGAGTTGGAGCCATTATTTTGAGATTCTACGTTCTGACAATGAACTTGAAATCAACTTCTACGCCAAGCAAACTGAGAAAGAAAATTGGAGTGTGAGAGAACTAAAACGACAAATGAAAAGTATGCTGTTTCATCGTTTGGCGTTGAGTAAAGATAAGGAAGGTGTCTTGAAACTTTCCAATCAGGGACAAGAAATTCAAAAAGCAGTAGACATTTTGAAAGATCCATATGTTTTGGAGTTCTTGAATATTCCGGAGAGCTATCAATTTTTAGAAAGTGAGTTGGAAGAAAAACTGATTTCAAATCTTCAACAATTTTTATTAGAACTTGGTAAAGGTTTTACGTTTGAGAAACGTCAATATCGAATATCAATAAGTGGTAAGCACTTTTTTGTTGATTTAGTTTTCTATCATCGCATTTTAAAATGTTTTGTTCTAATTGACTTGAAACGGGGAGAAGTAACA
>CAMDGP010000222.1 GCA_945897765.1 Chitinophaga pinensis | reverse complement strand
ATCCAATCTCTTATTCAAAAATCAATTCATCCGCAAAAACCCACGTTTTATTGCCTTTTCCAAGGTGCCAATTTGGACATAAACCAGGATTTTTAATGGTATAACGAATTGCTTTAATGGCTTTGCTTTCTATTTTAGTGGTGAAAGCAAACGTTTTTGGATTTTCATCACTTAGACTTGCAGCGGGAATTAAAATACTTGGAATAGCTTGAAAATTTGTTCCATCTTTTGAAATTTCTATTTGGATTTCTGAAGGAAGGAAAATCCAAGATTTTTGATCGCGAATAAAGGAAGCACCAATTTCTTTGATTGTTTTTAGCGAATCAAAAGTGATTATTGCCTTCACATCTTGACTATTAAATCCTTGCCAATCGCCCGTTCTAAATTCTTTGCCTCCACGAACACCATCAATCAACGCATTTGGTCCAGCTGCTGCGTATTCATTGGCGTAGACTGTGTTAAGTTGCAATTTTATACTTGGGTCTCTTTTGTGAAAATGAGCTGAAACTGTTGCACTTTCATATATATTTCCATCTGTTGTAGTTTTTTGAAGTTTGGTGTAAATAGTAGTTGAATTTTTAATGACAAACGGTCGTTGAAAGTTCAACCAATTTTTTGAATCAAAGCTGTATAAAAGGTTATAACTATCACTTTCATCTAATTTTACATAAGAAATATCAATTTTTGCTAAGTCTGTAAACAAAGGATTATCGTTTGTGATAAATGGTACAGGAACAAATTCAGCTGGAAATTTTTCTGAAAAGAAATTAGCAGTTTCTAATCTTGGTGCTGGTTTATTTCCCATTTCAAATTCTAAAATCCCGCCATTCAATAATTGTAAATGACTAATTTCATTGGATTTAAGAAGATTTCCATTCCATTTGATAGATTGAACAAATTTATTTTCAAGACTGTTATTTTTGCTAATAATTTCTACAAATTTCCCATTTCCTAGGTTCATTTTTACTTTGTCGAAAAGCGGTCTTCCAATTTGATAATTCGTATTTCCAGGCGCAATAGGGTAGAAGCCCATTGAACTTAGCACGTACCAAGCGCTCATTTGGCCACAATCTTCGTTTCCTGAAAGACCATCCGGAGCGTTGAAATAAAGTTCCTTTAAGATTTTATCAACGTACAATTGGGTTTTGTGTGGTGCTTTGGTAAAATTATACAAGTACGCAGCGTGATGAGATGGTTCGTTCCCGTGCGCATATTGCCCAATCAAACCTGTAATGTCACTTTGAACGCGACCGCTTAATTTCTTTTGGGTAGTAAATAAATTATCTAGCCAAACTTCCAACGAATCTTTTCCGCCAAGAAGATTGGTTAAAACTTCAATGTGTTGGGGAGCATAAACCGAATATTGCCAACTGTTCGCTTCTGTGAAATTGAAGTTTACTTCTGCTGGGTCAAAAGGTCCGTACCACATCGCTCCACGTCGTGCGCGTAAATATTTCGTACTTGGGTCAAATAAATTGATAAAATTATAGCTTCGTTTATTGTAAACTTGGTAGGCTGAATCGTTTCCTGCAGCTTTTGCCATCGAAGCAATACAGAAATCATCGTAGGCGTATTCGATTGTTTTAGAAGCTGATTCTGGTTCTTCGTGCGCACTGATAAATCCTTTTTCGCTGTATGGAATTTTACCGTATTCATCTAGTTGAGTGGTTTTTATCATCGCAGCAAGTACTTCTTTCGAGTTATAATCACGAAGGCCTTTCATATACGCATCCGCAATTACGGAAACGCTATGGTAACCAATCATACATTCGGTTTCATTGCCTGCTAATTCCCAAACTGGTAAATCGCCACTTTCGTTGAATTGACGTAAAAAAGTACGGATAAATTCGTTGGTTCGCTTCGGTTGAATAAGCGTGTAAAGCGGATTGGTTCCTCGATAAGTATCCCACAACGAGAAAACGGTGTACTGATTTTCAGATTTCTCTATTTGATGAATTTGATTGTCGCGACCTCTGTAACGTCCATCGATGTCTGAAAAAAGATTTGGCGCAATAAAATTATGATATAAAGCAGTGTAGAAAATTGTTTTTTGTTCTTTATTTTCTGTTGAAATATCGATTTTACTGAGTTCTTGATTCCATTTAAAAACGGTAGTTGCTCGCACTTGATCGAAGTTAGAAGCTCCTATTTCAGTTTCTAAGTTATTTTTTGCTCCCTGTTCATCAACTGCTGAAATTCCAACTTTCAAAATGATTTTAGAAGTCGATTTTGAATATTCTAGCAATAATTTATGTTCTCCATTTTTAAAGATTTTTTTCGCTTTAGTGAAAGGAGTTGAACTTGTTAGGTAAAAATAGAAATGTTGATTTTTAGCCCAATCTTTCGAAATTCGGTTTCCAGAAACAGCGTTTTTTCCTATGACATTAAAAGCTGCTGAAAGTACTTCATCTCGGTGGTCTAAATCAATTAGAATAAAACGTTTTTCATCTTTGGTTTCAAAGGAATATTCATGAATTCCTGCTCGTTCAGATGTTGTAAGTTTTACTCCAATTTTTCCATCTTCTAAAAAAACGTTGTAAAGTCCGGGACTTGCTTCTTCTTTTGTGTGAGAAAATCGGGAGCCGTAACCAGTTGGTGATTTATAACCGGGAACTGTATTTGATTTTCCTGTTTGAGGAACAATCAATAAATCGCAATAGTCAGGAACGCCAGTACCACTTAAATGTGTGTGACTAAATCCATAAATAATCGAATCCGAATAATGATAACCTGAGCAACCATCCCAGCCTTCAAAACGCGTATCTGGACTTAATTGCATCATTCCAAAAGGGGCCGTTGCTCCAGGAAACGTATGCCCGTGTCCACCTGTACCAATAAATGGATTGACAAATAAACTCGGAGAAAAGTTTGAATTGGTGGGTTTTGAAATTTTACTTTGTGCTTTATCGCTTGCTTCTTGAATGCTTGGAACTGTTCCTTGGGCAAGGATATTTTGGAGTTTAAATAGTATTAAAAGGGCAATTAAAAAGAAATTTCTCATTTGAATTTTCGTTGATTGAGTGAGGAATAAGTCTTGTTTTTTTGAATGAAATAAGCCCACAAAATACTTCCATTGTATTTAAAAAAGTTGTATTTATTAGCTTTTAAAGCCAAACGTTTGCGGTACATTTTACCAAAATTTCGATAAAGTGCCATGTGAGCTAAAAACACTTTCCACGTAAAACTAAAATTACCTTCAGTCAAGAATTTAACCGCTGCAATACCATCTAAAGTCATTCTAAAAAATAATTTAGGTAACAAAAGACCTTGATGATTTTTCACAAGCATAAACAGGTTGTTTCTGAAATTCAAGTAAATTTTATTGGGAGAATTGTAAGCTAAAGTTCCACCTCCCAAATGATAAACCACACTTTCAGGATTGCAAACTAATTGATAACCTTTACGTTGCAAGCGCAAACACAAATCAATCTCTTCCATGTGAGCAAAAAAGTCGGCATCAAAACCACCTGCTTGATGAAAAGCTTCCGAACGAATTAACATTGCTGCACCTGAAGTCCAAGTAATTTGTTGTGAATGATTGTATTGTAGGTCGTCTTTTTCTACATTGTCAAAAATTCGCCCACGGCAAAAAGGAAAATAATTTGAGTCGATATGACCACCGCATGCTCCGGCATGTTCAAAATTATCTTTATTTAAATAAGCTAAAATTTTAGGTTGAACCGCCACAATTTTTTCATTTTCCAAAGTTTTTATCAATGGTTCTAACCAATTTGGAGTCACTTCAACATCGCTGTTAAGCAATAAGTAGGCATCAAATTCTCCTTTTATTTGTTCAAGAGCATCATTATAACCTCTTGCAAACCCATGATTTACAGCATTGTGAACTATTCTGATTTTCGGATAATTTTTTTTTAAAAAATCAACTGAATCATCTGTACTTGCGTTTTCAGCTAAAATAATTGTATGCGGACTAGAATGTAAAACTACGCTTGGTAAAAAAGTTTCTAAGTGTTTTCTACCATTAAAATTTAGAATGACAACCGCTACGTTCAAATCTGTCATTAGTACTGTCTAAAAAGATCATTGCTATTTCCTCCCAAATGCGGAGT
>CAMDGP010000221.1 GCA_945897765.1 Chitinophaga pinensis | reverse complement strand
TTTCGTTGAACTGTTAAACGTTCTGAAAAAACTTGTATTTCTTTCCCTAAACGTGTTGGTGAAGCCGGTTGACCATGCGTTTTAGCTAACATTGGAATATCTTTCCATTCATTTTGGAAGTTAACAAGTTTCGATATTATTTCATCGAGCATAGGTAAATAAACACGTAAAATTCCTTCTTTCAAAGAGAGAGGAATAGAGGTGTTGTTGATGTCTTGTGACGTTAAACCAAAATGGATAAATTCTAAAAATTCGCCCAAACCCAACGATTTCATGCGATCTTTCAAAAAATATTCAACCGCTTTTACATCGTGATTTGTGATTTTTTCCGAATCTTTAATCCATTGAGCATCAGCTTCGGTAAAGCCTTGATAAATTGATCTAAGCTCCTCAATTTTTGAAGTAGGGAAAGAACTCAAAGCTTTAATTGGCATTTTTGTCAAAGCAATAAAATATTCAACTTCGACTTGAACTCGGTAACGGATTAAGCCAAATTCAGAGAAGAAAGGACTAAGCGATTTTGTTTTTGAAAAGTAACGACCATCGATTGGTGAAATGGCTGTGAGAGGACTGAAATTCATATTTTTTAGTAAGTTGTAAAGTTAAGATTTTGAAAGCTAGAATAATAAATCTTTCTTTAAAAGGTATTACTTTATTTCAACAATTGTCTATTTTCTCACCTTTTTTAAATCAAAAAATAATTTGAAAATAGAATGTGATAATCAATTTAAAATTATTTAAAGCAATATTAAACAAATAGTTATAATTTAATTTAAAGTAAATATTTAGATTTTTGAGCGATTTTTGAACTATCTCTCAACCTCTTTCATTGGGATTTTAAGTTGAATATTAGTTTTATTTTCTAAATTAACTAAGCAAAGCTACTTAAAGTTATTACCTCGATAGAACACTTTTTAATCCACTAAAGCGATTAATATTTCTTTAAACTCTTGGTAGAACTCATCAAATTCTTGTAAACGAACTTTAAAGAATGCATATATCTTATCCCAGTCTTCATCGTTGTAAAAGTTGATTTTTTCAATACTCCATGAAATTCTGCCAATTACAAGTCCTTCTTTGGTGATATAGTTTTCTTCCCAAATTGTAGTTTGTTGCAAAGAAGCTTCTAAGACTTTTTTAAGCTCGCCTAATTGTTCCCAGAAAATCGCTTTGATACCAGCGTCTTTGAATTGAATGTCGTAACAAACAGCTGTTGTTTTTCCGTCGCAAATAAGACGTAAATAGGTGCCTTGAACTTCAGTTTTATAGTTCAGCCAATTTACTCTTTTTCCAGTCGAAGAAAGTGTTCCGCGCATGTACTCTTTGAAACCTGACCAGAACTTTTCGTTGCGTTCTTTTCGCGCTTCTTTGGATAACATCCTTATTTATTTCCTTTTGCGTGATCCGCTAAAAATTGCTGTAATCCTAAATCAGTCAATGGGTGTTTTGCCAACGCTTTAATAGCACTTAAAGGTCCTGTCATTACGTCCGATCCAATTTCAGCACAATGAATAATATGCATTGGATGACGAACAGAAGCAGCAAGAATTTCAGTGTCAAAAGCGTAATTATCATAAATCAAACGAATTTGTTCAATTAAGGCTAATCCATCTGTGGAAACATCGTCTAATCTCCCCAAGAATGGAGAAATATAAGTTGCACCAGCTTTTGCTGCTAATAATGCTTGTCCTGCTGAAAAAATCAAAGTACAATTGGTTTTGATTCCTTTTTTACTAAAATATTTTATTGCCTTGATTCCTTCAAGAATCATTGGGATTTTAACAACAATATTTTTGTGTAATTCAGCTAATTCTTCCCCTTCACGAATCATTCCTTCGAGGTCGGTTGCAATCACTTCCGCACTTACAGGACCGTCAACAATGTTACAAATATCAACGTAATGTTTCAAAATATTGTTTGCTCCTGTGATCCCTTCTTTCGCCATCAAAGATGGATTCGTTGTAACACCGTCTAAAATTCCTAAATCGTTTGCTTCACGAATTTCAGCCAAGTTTGCTGTATCTATAAAAAACTTCATAACTACTTATTTTTTGTTTTTCATTTCTAATTGTTTCTTTTGCATTTCCTCTAATTTCTCTTGAAAACGAGATTTCTTTTTCTCTTTTGGATTTGCTGCTGCTTTTGCTTTTCTTTCAGCCATTTTCGCACGCAACTTATCTTCATCAGCAAAGAATTGTTTGATAATAACCATGATTAAAATAGAAACCAATGTTGAAATGAAATAATAGTAACTTAAACCAGCTGAGTAATTATTGAAGAAGAAAATCATCATAAGAGGAAAAATGTACATGATTACTTTCATGTTTGGCATTCCAGGTTGTTGCGGTTGTTGCATGTTTCCACTATTCATCCATGTGTACAATAAAGTAGTCGCAGACATTAATAATGTAAATAAACTTACGTGGTCACCATACGGCCAAATGTTTACGCCAAAATCCCAAATTGAATCATAAGAAGACAAATCTTCAGCCCATAAGAATGGTTGTTGACGTAATTCAAACGCAGCTGGGAAAAAACGGAAAACAGCAAGCAAAATAGGCATTTGTATCAACATTGGAACACAACCTGCAAGCGGACTCGCACCTGATTCGCGGTACAAAGTCATCATCTCCGTTTGTTTTTTCATTGCATCTTCTGGTTTTGGAAACTTTGCAGTTAACTCGTCCACTTCTGGTTTAAGAATGCGCATTTTAACAGAAGACAAAAACATTTTCCATTGAACAGGCATTAAGATGGTTTTCAAGATTATTGTTAATATCAAGATTGCAATTCCAATACCCATACCGCTACTAATCAGTAAGTTAAATATTGGTTGAACGGCGTATAAATTGATCCACCTAAACAGTCCCCAACCGAAATTTAAAATATCGTCGTAGTTTGAATCGTAAGTTTTTAATAATTCGTAATCATTAGGTCCGAAATACCAATTGAAACTTGCTTTATCGTTTTTGAAATTCAATGAAAGTGTTGAGCTGAAGTCTTTTAAATGTGTACCATTTTTAGCTGCACCCTCTTTGTAGACTTTTACCATCATTTTGGAACCTTCTTTTGAAAATCCATCTTTGGGTTTTAAAAAAGAAGAGAAATAACTTTGCTTGTAAGCAACCCATTTTAAATCATCTTCACTTTCTATGTAATCAGATGCAGTTTCGCTCAAATATGAAAAACCATCGTTTTTTTGATCATAACAAATGGTAGTAACTCTTCTTTGTTCACTGAATAAACGCTCAGATTTTCTAAATGCTGCTTGCCAATTGAATTGAATATTATTTCTAGTAACATTTTCGAAACCATCTAATTCAATATCGTAATCTAAATCAAATTTACCCTTGTTCAGATAATAACTTTGAGCAATTTTTCCGTCTGGCAATTGCAGTTCAAA
The DNA here is from genome assembly GCA_945897765.1 of Chitinophaga pinensis. Lineage (GTDB taxonomy): Bacteria > Bacteroidota > Bacteroidia > Flavobacteriales_D > Crocinitomicaceae > UBA952. The sequence continues at coordinate 677 of CAMDGP010000221.1, read as the reverse complement.
GGTTATTCCATTTTTTGATTTTGATTTAACATCAAATAAGTATTTACTTGTGTAAATTTTCGCTTTTTTGGAAGTTAAAACTAATTGATTAACAGCATCACCATTTTTGAAAAGACACAAAGGCTTGTCGTTTTTTTTAGCAAAATCAAAGTAGGATTTATAATTTTTCAAATAAACTGCGGCAACTAAACCACCTTTTGTATTGAAATCAACAATCAATTTATCATTTTCTAACGTAATGATTTCACCTTTAACGCTTTCGTCTAAGTGTTCTTTAATTTGTTTTTTCTCTTTAGCATCACTTTTAATATCGGCTGCTTTTGCTGATTCTTTTTTAGAGTCTGCTTTTTCTTTTGCGTTTACTTGTTCTGTTTTCGCTTTTTTCTTGATGTCTTCATCAGACGGTTGGTTGAAAATTGAAAAAACAGTTAGAATTAAACCGAGTAAAACCAAACCGGTGAGGGTGTTACGATCCATTATTTTGTAGAATTAAATGTTAGTGCTGCATCCACAAATGCAACGAATAAAGGGTGAGGGTTAGCAACTGTACTTTTGTATTCAGGGTGAAATTGAACACCAACAAACCAAGGATGCGTTGGAATTTCAACTACTTCAACTAAACCTGTTTCTGGATTTCTGCCTGTTGCAATCATTCCTGCTTTTTCGAATTGTTCTAA
>CAMDGP010000220.1 GCA_945897765.1 Chitinophaga pinensis | reverse complement strand
GTTTTTGAAAAAGGCGAACGTATTGCTTCAAAATCATTCGAAATTGGAACGATTCGCTTGTTGAAGGAAAAGGTAGATAAGAACATTTGGTCGGATATTCACGAATGGATGCAGCAACATGTTGACTTGTCTGACCATCATCAATTGTTTGGGACAGGAGGAAACATCAATAAAGCACATAAAATAATTGGCGTAAAGGACAATAAACCCGTTCGTCTGAGTCAGTTAGAAAACTTAAAACGCGATTTATTACCATTAAGTCTAGACCAACGAATGTCTGAATATCAATTAAAACCTGATAGGGCAGATGTCATCGTTCCTGCTTTAGAAATTTTCACCTATATCATGAAAGAAATGGGTGCAAATGAAATTATCGTTCCAAAAATTGGTTTATCCGATGGGATGATTTACGCAATGTATAAAGAAGATTTAAAACAATAAAATGTCACAAAAACCAGCAATACCCAAAGGTACAAGGGATTTTTTACCGCAAGATGTTGCCAAGAGAACCTTTATTTTCAACACGATAAAATCCGTTTTTCAATTGTATGGATTCGCTCCGATTGAAACTCCAAGTTTTGAATTATCTTCAACCTTGATGGGGAAGTATGGTGAAGAAGGAGATCGTTTGATTTTCAGAATATTGAATTCTGGAGATAAAATCAAAAAGGCAGATATTGAAGCATTACAAAATGACAACTTGCAAAAGTTTGCGAATTCATTGGCTGAAAAAGCGTTACGCTATGATTTAACAGTTCCATTCGCGCGATTTGTAGTACAACATCAAAATGAATTAACTTTTCCATTCAAACGTTATCAAATCCAACCAGTTTGGCGTGCTGATCGACCACAACATGGACGTTATCAAGAGTTTTATCAATGCGATGCCGATGTTGTAGGAAGTGATTCTTTGCTTTATGAGGTGGAATTGATTCAGATTTTTGATGCTGTTTTAACAGATTTAAATCTACCAGGTTTCACTATTCAAATGAACAACCGCAAAATACTTTCTGGAATTGCAGAAGTGAGTGGCGAATCTGAAAAGTTGATTGATATTACAGTTGCGATAGATAAACTAGATAAAATAGGCGAGGAGGGAGTGGTGAAAGAATTGGCAGAAAAAGGTGTTTCTGCACCAGCAATCGAACGCATTCAACCTTTATTTAGTTTATCGGGTTCAAACGATGATAAAATTGCACTTTTGACTGAATTTCTTAAAGATTCTGAAATTGGTTTAAAAGGAATTGAAGAATTAAAAGTTGTTTTAAATCACATCAACCGAATTGGATTGCGGCGTGGTGAATTGCTTGTTGACGTTACGCTTGCTCGCGGTTTAAATTATTATACAGGCGCAATTTTCGAAGTCAAAGCAAAAGAGGTGAAGATGGGAAGTATTTGTGGTGGTGGACGTTATGATGATTTGACTGGACTTTTTGGTTTGAAAGGCGTTTCAGGCGTTGGAATTTCATTTGGTGCTGATCGCATATATGATGTGCTTAATGAATTGAATTTATTTCCAGCTGAAGTAACGAAAGGTTTACCTGTTTTGTTTGTGAATTTTGGAGCAAACGAAGCTGAAAAATGCATGGATTTAGCAAATGAATTACGAGCGAATAATATTGCTTGTGAGGTGTATCCGAGTGTTGCAAAATTGCAGAAGCAAATGAAATATGCCAACGATAGAAATGTTCAATTTGTAATACTTATTGGCGAAACCGAGTTGAATTCTAGTTCATTTGTTTTAAAAAATATGGAAATAGGCGAACAAACAACTCTGAAATTTAAGGAACTTTCCTCCATCTATTCACTTTTAAAATAAAACAATGAAGAAAATTATTGGTTTAACTTTTTCAATCCTATTTTTAGTAGCTTGTGGTAGCAAAAAAGGCGCTTGGACAGAGGAAGAAAAGCAAAAAGCTATTCAGTCTTTAAAGAAACACAAAGCAGAAATTGCTGCTTTTGGCAAAGATAAGCAAGCATTTATTGATTGTTATGTTGAGAAAATGGAACAACGCTACGAAAATTTCGATGCGAGTACAGAAGCAGGAAGAAATTTAGTGGTAATAGACTGCATAAAACCGATGGTTCAAAAAAGCTTGGAAGAAACCAATCGAAATTTAAAATAAAAAATGATAGCATAAAAAAAGCCCAGTAAAACTGAGCTTTTGTAGCGAGACCGAGAGTTGAACTCGGGACCTTTGGGTTATGAATCCAACGCTCTAACCAACTGAGCTATCTCGCCATATTTGAGGGTGCAAAGATAATGAGATTTTTAAATTTCAAAAGGAATTATTTCAAGATTTCAAAAAAAAAACAGACATCGAATCTAAACTTACTGTTTATCAGGGAGAAAAATAAAATCAATGCACCATTGTCAGCATAAATAGACTTAACAAGTCCAAAATTCCGTGCAAAAGAATAAGGTATGAAAGTGAGTTTTTTGGTTTTTGGTAAATAACATAAGTCGCAAATAAGGGTATACTGATATACGAAAACCAATAGGTTTGTTCAGTGAATCCAGCGAAATGAATAAGCGAAATGAAAATTGGTACTAAAAATTTGAATTTCAATTTTTCAACAAAACTCCAACTGAAAATTGATATAACAAGTAAAATTAAATACGCTAATCTTAAAGTATCCAACACCAATGTTTCTGTGAAAATCGCCAAATCTTTATCATCAAGAATAACGCTCCATAGAATTTGATTGGTCAATAACTTTAACAAAATAGCAAGGAAATAAAAATAGAAATACCACTTTCTAAAAGTCAAAATATCACGCCAGTTCCAAAAAGCAAATTGAAAAGAGATAATAATTAAGATAAAATCAAAGATTGGAAAAGGTAAAATGAATGAACCTTGATCCTTGAATATTGAAAATCCGTAAGCTAAAAGGGTAAGAACAACTAAGAAAATAGTTCTTTTTTCGCGATTCATTTATTTACCTAAAGCTTCGTAAATGTAATCAAATGTTGATAAAATCACTGCATGTCCATCAACAACGGCGACATCATGTTCAAAATGTGCGCTTGGTAAACCATCAGCAGTTGCAATTGTCCATTTATCATCCAAGGTAATTACTTTTTCAGTTCCTAAATTAATCATTGGCTCAATTGCAATCGTTAAACCATTTTGAATTCTTTTACCGCGTCCTCTTCTACCAAAATTTGGAACTTGTGGTTCCTCGTGTAAATTTTTGCCTAAACCATGTCCAACCAAATCTCTTACAACGCCGTAACCATGTTTTTCTGCATGTTGTTGAATCGCCCAACTAATATCCTCAATACGATTTGCTGTGTTACATTGTTCAATTCCAATGTACAAACATTCTTTCGTTACTTCACATAATTTTTTTACTTCAGGGCGAACTTCACCAATTTCAAACGTATATGCATGATCGCCATAATATCCTTTATATAAAGAACCACAGTCAACAGAAATAATATCACCCTCTTGAAAGGGCCTTTCCGTCGGTAAACCATGAACAACTTGTTCATTGACTGAGATTAAAAGTGTACTTGGGCAACCATAAAGCCCTAAAAAACCAGGAACTGCGTTTTGAGAGCGAATGTAAGCTTCTGCCATTGTATCTAATTCTTTAGGAGTTGTTCCTGGGTGCATTTTTTTTGCAATCAAACCTAAAGTGCGACTAACAATCTGAGCTGCATCGCGCATGATAGCAATCTCCTGTGGTGTTTTATAACGAATCATGAATTTTCCTAAAAGTGACATGGAGCGCAAATGTAGTCATTCCAAATGAATTTTTAAGATGACAAAATCAAGTAGATATTGAATCTTATTGATAAAAACATTAATTCTTTTCTTTTGATTTTTTAACTTTTATTCTATCTTTGAAAAAAATAGAAAAATGAAAAAAGTGTTAATGATGGTTGCAGCAGTTGCTTTTTTAGTGGCATGTAACGGCAGTAAAAAGGGAGCTTGGTCAGATGAAGATAAACAAAAAGCTAAAGATGAAGTAAAAAAAGCTGAAGCATCTTTAGATGTTTTAGGCGACAAAAAACAAGCGTATGTTGATTGCTATTTAGATAAAATCGAAGATAACTACGAAAATTTTGATGCTGCAAACA
>CAMDGP010000219.1 GCA_945897765.1 Chitinophaga pinensis | reverse complement strand
TGAAACAAAAGAAACACTTGGTCCATCACTGTATTTACTGCATGATGAAATAGTTAAGAAAGAAATTGCTACTAAACCTAATATGAATAATCTCATTTTGTTATTTTTTTTCAAATTTAGCATAAATTTTTTCATAACAAAAAAAAAGCTTCCCAAATTTAAATGATTACATGTTAATTCAGAATTGGTATGGTATATTTTATTTTGAAATAATTACATCATTCCCTACAATTTGTTTTAGTTATTTAAAAGCTAGATTTATGACTAAATAAATCTGTTGTAGTTGTTTGACCAGTTTCAGTAAAAAGAACTTTATTTTATCATCTTTGAATTCAGTTATCTTCGGTTCAAAAGAAAAAATTAATAAAATTTTCATATTTAATTTTTTTTGGCAAAATTTTGACAAACTAAATTTTTCAGCTCTTTTAAAACGTTAAATTTGTAAATTAAAAACATATTACCATGATACGACTTTTCACTTTAGTTTTATTAGTAAGTCTTTTTTCTTGTGCTGATTCAACAATAAAAAGTAATCATAAAAAGGAACAAGTTGCCGTCTCAAATGAAACACTTGTAACCGAAGTTGAAGGAATGGTTTGTTCCATGGGTTGTGGAGGTTCTATTCGCAAAGAGTTGAAAAGTACTGGAGCAGTGAGTAGAGTAGATGTGGATTTTGATGAAGAAAAAGAAAAACAAACTGTAAAGATTACGTATGATAACCGTTTGATTTCTAAGAAAGAAATTGTTGAAAGAATCGAAAAATTAAATAAAGGTCAATTTTCTGTTAGTGTAATTGGAAGTGCATTTATCGAAAGCTCTGATAGTAGAAAAAGCTCTTCAGAAGAACCGAAAGTGAATGTTTCCGAAACGAGCTTTGAGGTTCCAAGTTTACTTGATATTCTTTCTTCAATCGTTGTTCAATAATCAATGAAACTTGCTTTTAAAGAATTTGGCGAAGGTAAACCCTTAGTAATTCTTCACGGACTTTTTGGATTTTCTGATAATTGGGTAACCCACGCTAAAAAATTCTCTACTTATTTTCGTGTAATCATCGTTGATTTAAGAAATCACGGTTATTCTCCTTGGTCAGAAGATTTTTCATATCAATTGATGGTAGATGATGTGAAAGAACTAATGGATGATCTTGAAATCAAAAAATGTATTTTACTTGGTCATTCTATGGGGGGGAAAACAGCAATGTTTTTCGCTCAACAATTTCCTAAAATGCTAGAGAAGTTAGTGGTTGTTGATATGGGTGTTAAAGAATACCCTTTGCATCATCAACATATTTTAGATTCATTTAAAAATATTGATCTTTCAAAATTATCGGCAAGAAGTGAAGCTGAAAAATTACTTGCTCAATTTGTTGAATCGAATGGAGTTCGTCAATTTTTACTCAAAAATTTATATTGGAAAGACAAAGGAAAACTTGCTTGGCGAGTTAATTTTCCAGTATTGGAAAGAGAAATGAATGAAATTTTGAGTGCATTGCCTTTTCAAGAAGTTATGGTTCCTACTTTATTCGTTCGTGGTGCATTATCTAATTACATAGAGGATGAAGATTTTGAGCAAATTGAGACCTATTTTCCAGATTCACAAATAGAAACAGTTGCAAACTCCGGTCATTGGGTGCATGCTGAAGCTCCAGAAGATTTTTTTGAAGTGGTTTTGGGGTTTTGTATTCGATAATTCAGATTACAATTTTAAGGAACATAAACATACCTCACTTTTGTTCTCCAACCGCTGATTTGTAAATCTGTTTCAACATCTCGCATTTTTTCAACCGTTAATTCCCGAATGTTTACAACTAAAGTTCGCTGTTTAATTTCTTGACAAACATCAGCAAATGGCTTGAATTGAAGTTTTATAAGACGAATTGGAGGATAAATTTGATCATTGAATTTTTCCAAACCAACACATTCAAAAACTTCTTCCTTATCACAGGCACCTTCATATTCAATAGTGAAAAACAAAACATTGCCATCAATTCTAACATCCTTGATTAATATCATTGGACTTGATTCAAATGCTGCAATTTTAGCAATAACGTCATATTGTTCCAAGGATTTACCAGTAAGCATCGCAGCATCAAAAGTTGATTTTTTTGAACAAGATGACAATGCTAAAACAGACAAACCAAAAAGTAAAACGATAAAAAATGAGATTCTTGTCATATTAGATCAAGTGTTTCACGAAAGTAGCGTAATTTTGCAACCAATGAAAACAAAAACGCTCAAAAAAAATAAGGTAAATGTTGTTACTTTAGGATGCTCGAAAAATATTTATGATTCGGAAGTGATGATGGCACAACTAAAAGCCAATGCCTTTGATGTCGAGCACGAATCGATGGATGACGATGCTTCGATAGTAATTATCAACACGTGTGGTTTTATAGATAATGCAAAACAAGAATCTATTGATACAATTATTAGATATGCGGAAGCAAAAGCAGAAGGTTTAGTTGATAAAGTGTATGTAACAGGTTGTCTTTCTGAGCGCTACAAAGATGATTTGGAAAAAGAAATTCCAGAAGTAGATGCGTTTTTTGGAACAAGAGATTTACCTCGATTATTAAAAACGTTAAAAGCAGATTACAAACATGAGTTAGTTGGGGAGCGTTTATTGACAACCCCAAATCATTATGCATACTTTAAAATTGCTGAAGGTTGTGATCGCCCTTGTTCTTTTTGTGCGATTCCGATTATGCGCGGAAAACACCTTTCAACTCCTATTGAAGATTTGGTTATTCAAGCTAAAAGTTTAGCTGCGAAAGGAGTTAAAGAGTTAATGTTGATTGCTCAAGACTTAACTTATTACGGATTAGACATCTATAAAAAACGTGCACTTTCTGATTTGATCAAACGTTTATCAGATATTGAAGGAATTGAATGGATTCGTTTGCATTATGCCTTTCCTTCAGGTTTCCCAATGGATGTTTTGGACGTAATGAACGAAAGAAGCAATGTTTGTAAATACTTGGATATGCCTTTACAACACGGGTCAACAAAGATTTTACAGGCAATGCGTCGTGGAATTACACGCGAAAAAACAGAAGAATTGGTAGCACAAATTCGTGCTAAAGTTCCTGGAATTGCGTTGCGAACTACTTTAATAGCTGGTTACCCAGGCGAAACGGCTGCTGATTTTCAAGAAATGTATGATTTTGTCGAAAGAAGTCGTTTTGATAGATTAGGAATTTTTACTTATTCGCACGAAGAGAACACACATGCTTACGAGTTTAAAGATGATGTTTCTGCAAAAACGAAGAAAAAACGTGCAGATTTAATTATGGATTTACAGTCTGGAATTAGTCACGATTTGAACCAATTAAAAATAGGAAATAGCTACAAAGTTTTGTTTGATAGAGTAGAAGCAGATTATTTCATTGGGCGAACAGAATTTGATTCACCTGAGGTAGACAATGAAGTTTTGGTGAAGAAAACAGCAGATAATTATATTCGTTTAGGAGATTTTTCAACAATTAAAATCACAAGTGCAGATCATTATGATTTGTATGGAGATTTGATTTTGTAAGAATTAATTAAGCAAAATTGAAAGTAATTTTCAGAATTGATTCACTTGATTTTGAAGCGATTGATCTTCTGTCAATTGATAAATTAAGACAAGCTAGAATTTTATCATCATCAGTTAAAACGAGTTGATTTTCGCGTAAATGATTTGGGATTTTTGCATCCGTAATTACGTCTGAAATCAACTTTGAACCTTGCAAACCAATTGGATAAATACGATCGCCAATTTTCCATTTTCGAAGAAAGATTTCACCTATTATCTTTGATTCATCAAGGAAAATCGTTGATTTAGAAAAAGTTGAAGGTAAATCAATATTTTTTTCAATTTCAATTTTCGGAAGTTTGAATTCTACTTCATTTGTGATGAATTGAAAATAATCGTTTTCTCGAATTACAAGCTTTTGAATTAGATCTGTATTCCATTGAATTTTAGCTCCTTTCTGTGCTTGAGTCAATTGATTAAAAGCATCAAATAAGGAAGTTGGAATTGCTAATTTCTTCAATAATTCAATTTTTTCTATGGATTGAAGTTTATTCCAAGTAGTTATTTTTAAACAACTTAATTTTTCAGTTTCAAGATAAATCG
>CAMDGP010000218.1 GCA_945897765.1 Chitinophaga pinensis | reverse complement strand
GACTTGTTCAAAAAAGGAAAAATCTACCGTGGTGTAAGAATGGTAAACTGGGATCCGGAAGCTTTAACTGCCGTTTCTGATGAAGAAGTTTTATACAAAGAAGTGAATTCTCGCTTGTTTTATGTGCGTTACAAAGTTGCTGGTTCGGATGACGAATGGTTGACAATTGCAACGACGCGTCCTGAAACAATTTTGGGAGATACTGCGATTTGTGTGAATCCAAACGATGCGCGCTATAAACATTTACACGGTAAAAAAGCCTTGGTTCCTTTAATCAATCGCGAGATTCAAATCATTGCAGATGAATACGTAGATATGGAATTTGGAACAGGATGTTTGAAAGTTACTCCAGCTCACGATATCAACGATTATGAATTGGGAATTAAATTCAATTTGGAAACAATCGACGTTTTCAATGAGAATGGAACTTTGAATAAAAACGGCTTGCATTACGAAGGAAAAGATCGTTTTGAAGTGCGTAAATTGATTGAAAAAGAATTAGACGAAAAAGGTTATTTGGTGAAAACCGAGGACCACATCAATAAAGTTGGTTTTTCAGAAAGAACGAATGCAGTAATTGAACCAAAATTGTCCTTGCAATGGTTTGTGTCGATGAAAGAATTGGCGCAACCGGCTTTGGATAATGTAATGAACGGTAACATTCAATTTCATCCAGACAAGTTCAAAAATACGTATCGTCACTGGATGGAAAACGTAAAAGATTGGTGTATTTCACGTCAATTGTGGTGGGGACATCGCATTCCGGCTTGGTATTTCGGAAACGGAACAAATGATTATGTTGTTGCAAAAACAGCAGAAGAAGCGTTGGTTTTGGCAACTGAGCGCGCAGGAAAAACAATTGAATTGGCTGATTTACGTCAAGATGAAGACGTTTTGGATACGTGGTTCTCAAGTTGGTTGTGGCCGATTTCGGTTTTCAACGGATTGACACGACCTGGAAACGAAGAAATTAAATACTATTATCCAACTAATGATTTAGTGACAGCACCTGAAATTATGTTTTTTTGGGTAGCAAGAATGGTTATTTCTGGTTACGAATACTTAGGTGATTTACCGTTCAAAAATGTATATTATACTGGAATTGTTCGCGATAAATTAGGACGTAAAATGTCGAAATCGTTGGGGAATTCTCCAGATCCGATTGAGTTGATTGAAAAATACGGTGCTGATGGCGTTCGTGTTGGAATTTTGATTTCTTCTCCTGCCGGAAATGACTTGCCGTTTGACAGTTCTCAATGCGAGCAAGGGCGTAACTTTACGAATAAAATTTGGAATGCGTTCCGATTGGTTTCCTCTTGGGAAGTACGTGCTATTGAGCAGCCAAAATCATCTGTTGTAGCGATTGAATGGTTTGAAAATCGTTTCCAAAAAGTGTTGGTTGAAATCAATGACTTGTTTGATAAATTCAGAATTTCTGAGGCCTTGATGGCTATTTACAAATTGGTTTGGGACGATTTCTGTTCTTGGTATTTAGAAATGGTAAAACCAGGATATGAGCAACCAATTGATGCAAAAACATTGGAAGCAACGAAATCTTTCTTTGAGAATTTATTGAAGGTGTTGCATCCGTTTACGCCATTCGTAGCAGAAGAATTGTGGCACGCATTGCACGAAAGAGCTGAAGGTGACGACATCATTATAGCTCCCTGGCCAAGCGTAAAATCATTCGATGCTCAAAATTTAAAACAATTTGATTTAGCTTCGGAAGTGATTACAAACATCCGTAACATTCGTAAGAGCAACAATATTGCAACGAAAGTGAAATTGGAATTGTTCATTCGCAAAACACAAACGATTGAAACAGGTTTTGATTCGATTATTGTGAAAATGGGTAATTTATCCGTTTTGGAATACGTTCAAGATAAAGTTGCCAATGCGAATTCTTTCATCGTTGCGGGAAATGAGTACTTCATTCCGTTTGGAGATACCATTGACGTGGAAGCTGAAAAAGCAAAAATCTCAGAAGAATTGACCTATACAAAAGGATTCTTGAAAAGTGTTCAATCCAAATTAAGCAACGAGCGATTTGTTGCAGGTGCACCAGAAGCTGTTATTACAAACGAACGCAAGAAAGAATCGGACGCTTTGGCTAAGATTGCTTTGTTAGAGGAGAAAATGGCTTCGCTGAATTAAGAATGTAAAATTTAGAATGTAGAATTGGTTTATTAATCATTGATTCTACATTTTCAATTCTACATTCATTCAATAGTTAACTTTTCTGATTTAGAATTTATTCTTGTATTCATTTTTTTGTATTTGCGCAATCACACCAGTAAAATACTTTACTGTTTTAAAATCAAGAATTTAATCGAAGTGAGAACTATTTTGTGGATATTTGCGAAAATGATAGGCCTTGAATTTCATGGTTTTAACTACTGAACTGAAACTGTTAATTTTTAAAATTTCTGCAAGAACATTTTTAAAAAATTTCAGTTTTCAGAAAGGAGTTAAAATTGTTCGCAACGAGTTGTAAGTAGTTGTTAAATAATGGTTTGCGAACAAAATAGAAATTCAGAGCCTTGACTTTTTTGTTTCTTTTTTTGTCAAGAAAAAAAGAAAGGAAAATGAAATAATTGCTCAAATTGAGATTATTGTTCGAGTAATGAAATTGATTTTAGTTTTGATTGGAGGTAAAAAAGCGTAAACTCAATTCATTTTAAAACTTCAATTCATTAAATGGAATTTTAACATCAATCTTATTATATTTATTATCATTGATGATTTGCATGCGCACTTTTTGATCTTTAGGATTGATGGTAATTACTCCATAATTATTTTCCATAACTGGTCCACTAATGCGATGGGAGTTAGGTGTTGCAAAATTCCAGGTTTGGGTTAATCCACTGGAAGTCAAATCAAAAATAGGATACGTTTTTTCATTGAAATATTTCGATAATTCACCGTAATGCACATCGCCAGAAATAAAAATCACTCCGTTGGCTCTCGTTTTAGTAATTACGTCTAGCATTCGTTCGCGTTCGTTGGGAAAATTTGCCCAAGCTTCGTAACCGTTGAATGAAATTCCAAATTGCGTTGAAGAACCGATTATTCTGACATCGGCCTTTTTGCGCAATTCTCCAGTTAACCAATACCATTGTTCGTTTCCAAGTAATGTAGAATCTTCATCGAAAGTTGGAACGTAATCCAATTGATGGCGGAAAATGCTATCAACATTGTATGCAGAATCGTAATGTTTGAGATCGCTACGGAAAGTTCTACAATCTAAAAGAATTATTTGAACGAGCATTTTTTTATGTTCTATCATGTAGGAGGTGTAAATTCCTTCATGCTTTCGACGTTCGGATTTTTTTGGTTCATTAAAGAAGTCTAAAAACAATTCTTTTGACTCTTGTTTTTTTGGATAATACTTTCCAGCATCATTTTCGCCAAAATCATGATCGTCCCAAGTGGCTAGAATTTTCGTTTTTTTCTTTAAAGCTTTGAAGTTTTTATTCTTTCCAAGCTGTTGGTATTTAGACTCCAAGAGTTTCATATCTCGTGTGTCACCATAAATATTATCCCCTAAAAAAATGAAGTAATCAGGTTTTGTTTTTGCAACATCTTTCAAAATAGATAAAGGTTTGTCTTGATGTCCACAAGAACCAAAAGCAATGCGCAATTCTTGACTATTGGCATAAAATCCAATAAAAAGAGTAATTAGTAAAGCTCGAAAATACAGTATCATTATTTTTTTTCAAGGTTAAGAAAAATGTAGCAATCTAAGTTCACTTTTAAAATTAAGAAATTAACATGATTTGAAGATGAATACATATTAATTATTTCTAAATTTAAAATCTAAATCAATCCAGATGACAACAGAGCAACGTTTTGAATCACTAATGGAATTTTATCCATATTACCTCACAGAGCATAGTAATCTTAATAATCGAATTTTACATTTTTGCGGCACAGGGATAGTAATTTCAATTTTGGTTTCAGTAGTAATTCTTGAAAAATACAAGTTGTTGTTTTTTATTCCATTGGCGGGTTATGGTTTCGCTTGGTTTGGACATTTTATGATTGAGAAAAACAAACCAGCCACTTTTAAATATCCATTCTACAGTTTAGCCTCTGATTTCATTATGTTTTGGCATATTCTCACTTTTCAGATTAAT
>CAMDGP010000217.1 GCA_945897765.1 Chitinophaga pinensis | reverse complement strand
ACCGAGGGTAAACTTAAAAATTATAATTTTCAAGAAAGCAATAATTGGACCGACATTATCATAAGTCTTTTGCCAATTATCATCATTATAGGCGTTTGGATATTCATCATGCGAAGAATGTCTGGAGGTCCGGGTGGTGGCCAAATTTTTAATATTGGAAAATCAAAAGCCAAACTTTTTGATGAAAAAACAGATGTTAAAACTACATTCAAAGATGTTGCAGGACTTGAAGGAGCAAAAGAAGAAATTCAAGAAATTGTAGAATTCCTAAAAAATCCTGAAAAATATACTAGTTTAGGTGGGAAAATTCCAAAAGGAGCGCTTCTTGTAGGACCTCCTGGTACAGGAAAAACCTTGTTGGCAAAAGCGGTTGCAGGAGAGGCTAAAGTTCCCTTTTTCTCTTTGTCAGGTTCTGATTTTGTAGAAATGTTTGTAGGTGTTGGTGCTTCACGAGTTCGAGATTTATTCAAACAAGCAAAAGAAAAATCTCCTGCCATTATTTTCATTGATGAAATTGATGCAGTCGGAAGAGCCCGTGGGAAAAGCAATATGTCAGGAGGGAATGACGAACGTGTGAATACCTTAAACCAATTGCTAACTGAAATGGATGGTTTTGGAACGAACTCTAATGTTATTGTGCTTGCTGCAACGAACAGAGCAGATGTTCTTGACAAAGCCTTGATGCGCGCTGGAAGATTTGATAGACAAATTTTTGTTGATTTACCAGATGTCAGAGAACGCGCAGAAATTTTTAATGTACATTTAGCGCCATTAAAGAAAGTTGAAGGATTAGATACCGATTTTCTTGCCAAACAAACACCAGGCTTCTCTGGTGCTGACATTGCAAATGTTTGCAACGAAGCGGCTCTAATTGCAGCCCGACACAATAAAACTGCAGTAGATAAACAAGATTTCCTTGATGCTGTAGATCGTATTGTTGGAGGTCTGGAAAAGAAAAACAAAATTGTTACTCCTGAAGAAAAAAGAGCAATCGCAGTGCACGAAGCTGGTCATGCAACCGTTAGTTGGATGTTAGAACATGCAGCCCCTTTAATAAAAGTTACTATTGTGCCTAGAGGTCAAAGCCTAGGTGCTGCATGGTACCTTCCTGAGGAACGCTTAATTGTTCGCCCAGATCAAATGTTAGACGAAATGTGTGCTACTATGGGCGGAAGAGCAGCAGAGAAAGTGGTTTTCAACACCATTTCAACTGGTGCTTTGAGTGACTTGGAGAAAGTAACCAAACAAGCACGAGCAATGGTAACGGTTTATGGATTAAATGACAAGATTGGCAATATCACTTATTATGATTCTTCTGGACAAAGCGAATACAATTTCTCTAAACCTTATTCTGAAGACACAGCAATGATTATAGATAAAGAGATTTCAATTCTTATCGAAAATCAATACCACAGAGCAATTCAGATCTTACAAGAAAACAAAGACAAACTGAATCATTTAGCAGATATCTTGATTGAAAAAGAAGTGATATTTAAAGATGATTTAGAAACTATTTTTGGAAAAAAATCATTTGAAAAGCATTTAAACGAAGAAACTACATTGTGATTTAATTTTTTTGTGTTTTTATAAAAAATCTTAATTCAAAAGTGTTCTTTTGAATTAAGATTTTTTATATTTGTAGGTTTTCAAACACGTGCTAAGCATTTGAATTTATAATATGAGTCTTTTTAAGAAATTTTTCGGTTCTGTTAACGATCCTTCTGATGAAGGAAATGAGAGTGAATTCAATAATTCAGCTACGAACCTATCCTTACCCGTTGATGAGCGATTTACTTTTAATTTTAGAAAAAATGGAGGTAAATTTTTATATTGTGAAAATTTAAATGAAGTTAAGGAACAGTTTGAAAATATATTAGAAGAAAATGATTGGTTTGAGTCGGAAGCAATATGTTACGAACCCAAACTTTTTAGCATGTTAGAGGAAAACAAAATTAGCTATGATAAACCGATGAATCCAAAGTTTCTTTTAGCTACTTGTGAGAACTTAATTGCCGATGAAGGGTCTGTTTTGTTTTCATCTAGTCAAATAAAACAAAACAAGATTAACGATTTACCTACTAACATGATTATTTTGGCTACTACAAGCCAAATACAAGAATGCACAAGTGATGGTCTTAGAATGATTAAAAAGAAATACGAAAAAGATTACCCTACAAATATTACTACAATAAAATATTTTGAAAAAGTAAAAGAAGAAAATTTTCTTCACTACGGAAGTTCTGCAAAAAACCTTTATTTATTGCTTTTAGAAGATCTTTAAGATGAATGAAACCCTTAAAAGATCAATTTCTGGTACTATTTACGTCTTTTTATTAATAGCTTGTATTTTATATTCGACAGAAAGTTTTTTTATTCTATTTGGCATTTTTCTCCTTATTGCCGTAGTGGAATTTTGTGATTTGGTACAAATCAATAAAACAATTTCCTTACTGATTGCCGTAACCTCCTATTTTTTATTTTATTCAACCAGAAGCAAACCAGCTTTGGTTCTGACACTATCTGCCCTTGCCGTTACCATTCTTGTTGCTGTAAAATGCATGCTTTTTTTATTTAACATTAAATCTAACCTAATAAATTCTTTTTCAAAATACACTTATTTGATTGGTTATATCATACTTCCATTTGTTTTTATCACTAAAATCCCTTTTGGAGACAACGGATACAATCCGAAAATTATTATCGGTATTTTTATTCTGATTTGGACCAATGATACTTTTGCATATATTATTGGTAAATCTATTGGTAAAAGAAAATTATTTGAACGAGTGTCTCCAAATAAAACAATAGAAGGATTTATTGGAGGGGTTATTTTTGCAATAATTGCGAGTTATATTATTGCAAAATATTACATCGAAATTAAAGAGGCTAATACTTATATTTGGATTATTATTGCAATTATTATTAGTGTTTTTGGAACCATTGGCGACTTGGTGGAATCTAAGTTTAAAAGAATAGCGGGCGTAAAGGACAGTGGAATCATAATGCCTGGACATGGCGGCATTCTAGATCGTTTAGATAGTGTTATATTTGTAGCGCCAATTGTATTTTTATTTTATCAAATTTTAAATTATTTATAGTATGTTTCATAAAGAAGGTGGGAAAATTATTTTAATCGCAACATCACTGACCGTTGCTTTGCTTTTATTATCGGAAGAATTTATCACCCTTTTTTGGTTGTTAAAATCTGTTGAAATAATTGTACTTGCTCTGTTGATATTAATCTTACAATTTTTTAGAAATCCAAAAAGAGTGGTTGAAATAAACGATAATCACATAATTGCTCCAGTAGATGGTAAAGTTGTTGTGATTGAAGAAGTTTTTGAAAGCGAATATTTTAAAGACAAACGTTTACAAGTGTCTATTTTTATGTCACCTATAAATGTTCATGTAACCCGCTATCCGGTAAATGGAAAAGTAAAATTCAGTAAATACCATCCTGGTAAATTCTTAGTTGCTTGGCATCCAAAAGCAAGCGAAGAAAATGAAAGAACTACTGTGGTCATTGATAACCGTATTTTTGGTGAAATTCTATACCGACAAATTGCTGGAGCATTAGCTAGAAGAATCGTAAACTATGCCCAAGAAGGAATGCAAGTAGTTCAAGGAACAGATGCTGGATTTATTAAATTTGGCTCTCGAGTGGATTTGTTTTTACCTATTGGAACTAAAATAAATGTTACGCTAAATCAAAAAGCAGTAGGAGGAAAAACAATAATAGCTACAAAATCTTAATGACCTCAAAAGATTTAAATCATCGATTTCAGGAAGCCGTTGAAAAAGCAGCAACACTCTCACAGGCATCTATACCTCAAGATGTTCAATTGCGGTTGTATGCTTATTACAAGAAAGATAGTTTTGGAAATTTAAATCCTACAAAAATTTCTAATTTTGATTTAAGAAATGCATTCAAAACGAACGCTTGGATGCAAGTAAGCCATCTTACTGCCAATGAAGCCAAAGAACTATACATTGAAACCATTAATTCGCTCTTTAATAAATAAAAACACCATGAAAAAGACAAACTTTATACTCTTGTGTTTTTCAATTATTTTAGTACTTCAATATTGTAATAATAAAAAACTTACAGAAGTTGTCGAAGTACCACTACCCTCTGCACAAGAAAAAATAGCAATAGGAAATCCAGATGATATTAAGGCTGATATTGGTGCCTTTGAAATGATTAAACT
>CAMDGP010000216.1 GCA_945897765.1 Chitinophaga pinensis | reverse complement strand
ACAATTGAATTTATCAGCACTTTCAGCAGGAACTTACACCGTTTCTTTCAATGAAGCTGTTCAAAAATTCGTGAAATTGTAACCAAAATACAATCAAAATTATTGAAAGCTACTTGGGAAACTAGGTAGCTTTTTTTATTTCGACTTATAGTCTTAACCCGAATAATTTACTAAAAACAAGAAATACTTGGGCTTAAAGTGTTTTTAAAATGATTTTGTAAAAAGCAAAAAAGGAGCTCATTTCTGAACTCCTTTTTGTTGACCCACTAGGGCTCGAACCTAGACTCTTCTGTACCAAAAACAGACGTGTTGCCAGTTACACCATGGGTCAATAAACATTTGAAAAATCTCAAATGCGAGGGCAAATTTATAAACAAATTTTAAATTAGATTCTTTTTTTTAGAAAAAAGTTATTCTTTCTTGAATTCTTTGATAATAAACGCAGCACAATAAATCTTTTTGACCTACCAAAAAGAAAGTCAAAAGATATATTCTTAAATTCGCACTACAAAAAACAAAAATTAATTCCCTTATGAATTACAATAAATGGAACACCTTACTAGGTTGGTTGACTTTTTTAGCTGCATCAATCGTTTATCTTGTTACAATTGAAGACACCGTAAGTCTTTGGGATTGTGGAGAATACATCACCGCAGCGTATAAATTAGAGGTTGGTCACCCTCCTGGTGCACCACTTTTCATGGTACTCGGACGTGTGTTTTCTTTCTTTGCTGCACCAGAAAGTGTGGCCTTTTATATCAATAGTTTATCCGCTATTTCTAGCTCTTTGACCATACTTTTTATGTTTTGGTCGCTGACTTTACTGTTAAAAAAGATTGTTGCGAAAAAAGTTTCTGATATTTCTGCGGGTGAGCAAACTGCAATTTTTGTAGCTGCTGCTGTTGGTTCGTTGGCTTACACATTCTCTGATTCATTTTGGTTTTCGGCTGTTGAAGGAGAAGTTTATGCCATGGCATCGTTATTCACGGCAGTTATTTTCTGGGCAATGCTGAAATGGGATGAAGAAATGGCTTTAGTACAAAATGGCGAATTGTCGCTTGAAGCTCGACCAAATCGTTGGTTATTATTGATTTTGTTTTTATTAGGACTTGCGATTGGTGTCCATTTACTCGGAATCCTTGTTGTTCCCGCGATTGGTTACATGATTTATTTCCGAGTGTATAAAACGGTAGATATTAAAGGGTTTTTACTTACTGGAATTTTATCGGTTTTTGTCTTAGGTTTTATTCAAGAGGCAATTATCCCAGGAACTATTTCATTGGCTTCTTCATTTGAAGTTTCATTTGTAAATTCATTGGGTTTACCATTTTTCACAGGTACCATTTTCTTTTTTATCACCTTAATTGCGGCATGTTTATATGGCGTTTATTACGCTAGGAAAAAAGGAAAAACAATTTTTTATAACGCCATGATGGGCTTGGTTTTCTTGCTAATAGGTTATGGCTCGTTTGCTGTGATTGTAATTCGTTCAAACGCCAATACACCATTAGACGAAAATGATCCAGAAAACTTGGTAACACTTCACTCCTATTTGAAACGTGAACAATATGGCTCTGCACCAATTCTTTTTGGAAATCACTGGAACTCTCTAAAAACTGGTGAAGTAATAACCGAAAATGGTCCTCAAATGGAAAGTAGAGATGGATGGAAAGATTTATCACCCTATTATTTGAGAAGATTTGTTGTTTTAGAAAATGATATTCCAGTTAAGGCTTTTACAAAAGAGGTGGAAGCTCAAGAATGGGTTAAAAAAAGTGGTGGGAGTTACTCAATCGAAGAAAAATATTTTGAAAGTAATGCCTCTATTCGTATGGATGCGGTTGCAACTTATTCTCAATCCGTTTTCTTCCCAAGAATGTATTCTGGAGACAATCCTTTACATCAGCAAGGGTATGAAAGCTGGTCAGGTTATGATCCAACAGATGATAATATTACTGAAATTGGTAGAGATGGAAAACGCCTTCCTACTTTCGGAGAAAACTTAACGTATTTCTTCCGTTACCAAGTTAACTGGATGTATTTCCGCTATTTCATGTGGAATTTCTCTGGAAGACAAAATGATATCCAAGGTCATGGTGATAATATGCGTGGAAACTGGATTTCAGGAATTTCTTTCTTGGATGAAATGCGTTTAGGCAGCCAAGAATATGCGCCAAGCTATACCACTCAAAATCCTTCGCACAATACATTTTTCATGTTGCCTTTAATTTTGGCATTGATTGGTATGTTCTTTCATTTCAGACGTGCGCCAAAAGATGCTTTTATCATTTTATTAGCATTTATTTTCACAGGGTTGGCAATTGTAGTTTACTTGAATCAAAAACCATTTGAACCAAGAGAACGTGATTATGCTTATGCAGGTTCATTCTATTTCTTCGCTATGTGGATAGGATTAGGTGTGTTTGCAATTTATGATTTTATTCAAAAGCGAAATGTAATTAAAAATCAAATTTATACAGCTTCACTTTCTGGAATTGTTGGAGCAGTAATTCCTTTGTTAATGTTATCCGAAGGTTGGGATGATCACAATAGAAGCGGAAAAACAACAGCTCACGATTTGGCATTAAACTACCTTGAATCGTGCGAGAAAAATGGTATCATGTTCACCAATGGAGATAATGACACCTTCCCGCTTTGGTACATGCAAGAAGTAGAAGGAAAAAGAACAGATGTACGTGTTTGTAATTTATCTTTAATGGGAACTGACTGGTATACGAATCAAATGAAAATGAAAGCGTACGAATCTGATCCACTTCCAATTAAGTTTAGAGAAGATCAAATTTTGATGTACGCTGGAAATACCGACCAAATTTATTTCTTGTCCTTGTTGGAATTGTTCTCAATGAATCCAGGTGAAGAAGTTTTGGATAAAGTGTTAGATATGCGTTTGAAGTATAACAAAATACAAGCAGTACAATCGTTGCGTTATTTTGATTTCAAAGCGAACGAAATTCTGAGCGGAGTTGTTTGTAGCGATGCTGGAACACAACAAGCAAAAACACAATTGCTAACTTCAGATTCCACTAATATGAAAGAAAGCATTATCAAAAAATACATTGGTTTATTAAAATTATACGATGGAGCGCGAAGTGGAACAGTTACGAACATGCAAGCGGCAGCACAACCATTACAAGAATTAATCGAGCAATTTGAAATGTCATGGTCATCTGTTGATTTAGAAGAAGCAATGGCGTTCGTTCGCGATGATAAAAACATAATTATCAACGAAGGAAATCGTTTATCTTTCTTTCCGTCAGGACGATTCTCAATGAAAGTAAACAAAGAAAACGCTGTGAAATCGGGTGTTCTTACCAAAGCAGAAGCAGTAAAATGTCAAGACAGAATAGCTTTTGAATACAACACAGATCGCGATCGCTACCTTGCAAGAGATGAAGCAATGATGTTGGACATTGTTGCAAATAACGACTGGAAACGAGGAATTTATTTCTCAAGCAGCCGTGGTTCATCGCTTTCAATAGCTTTGTTGAGTGCAGGTTACATTAAACAAGTTGGTTTGGCATACGAATTTAGTCCGTTAAAAGAAGAGCCTGTTTTCTTTAACGTGGATAAAATGTACAAACACATGACTAAAACCTACAGTTGGGGTAACATGGCTGATCCAAAAGTATTGACAGATTATTATGCTCGTCGTCATACGCAACAATACCGAGTAAATTTCTTGCTTCTTGCAGAACAACTTTACAGCAAAGGCGAGAAGAAAAAAGCAATACAAATTCTGGATATGTCTATAGCTGTGATGCCTGTTGAGACAGTTATTGATTTTGCAGAAGTAAATACTTACGACGGAATGAGTTCATTGAAAGTAAATGCTTCACACATGAATTTCAACTATCAAGGTCAAGATATTCGTGCGAAAACGAGTGGTACTTTACATGAATACGTTCAATTGTATTTCTTGTTAGGCGAGAAGAAAAAAGCAACGGAGTTAGGTATGAAATTGATGAAAAACTACGAATCAATCTTCAACTATTTTGAGCATAGCAAAGCAACTTTTGCTGGAAATCAAGAAAATGCGGAAGATTTATATGCTGCTTTAGATGCTGCTTTCAAAATGTACGTAATTGCAGCTGATAAGGAGTTAGGAGATTTCAACGGTGCACTTGCCAAGCATATTTACAAGAAATTAAATTATGTTTACAAAAGTATGATGCCACGTATTTACAGCGA
>CAMDGP010000215.1 GCA_945897765.1 Chitinophaga pinensis | reverse complement strand
TATGGTATTGGACAGCCAAGGAAATTCATACGTATTAAGTTATGGGAACACCCAAGTTAACTTCAATACAACAGTAACTCCTTTAATTACAGCACCATCTCAAGGTTGTGGTGCAATTTCAAAATTTGATGGATTAGGAAATTTGATTTGGGTGAAATTCATAGTAAAAACAGGAGGTACATATGGGAGTTGTACACCACAAAAAATAAAAATCAAAGGAAACTATATTTATTACTCTGGGATGATATCTACAGATGGTTTAATTGATTTTGATTTTAGCAATAATAATTCAAACCTTTCAGGAGCAAATTGTTTTGTTTCAAAAATAGATTTAGATGGAAATTTTCAATGGGTAAAAAGTTTTGGTAACGGAAACACTCAAATAAACGATATTTCAATTGATAATTTAGATAATTTAATTGCAACAGGAAAATATCAAAATTCAATATTATTAGCATCTCAAACAATAACTTCTAATGGCGCTAATGATGTTTTTGTGGCAAAATGGGATACAAATGGTAATCCAATTTGGATTAAAGGATTTGGAGGAACAGAAACTTTTTTTGGTGATTCAGGAAATGGAATTGCAACTTCGACAAATGGAGATATTTACGTAGTTGGTCATTTTGGAGGTTCAGTTGATTTTGACCCCAGTCCTAATACATCCACTTTAACTTCAAATGGTGAGACTGACTTGTTTATACAAAAATTGAATGCCTTAGGTAATCTAGTTTGGGTAAAAACAATTGGAGGGAATTCATCCGATTTTGGGAATGAAATCATAATTGACTCAAATAATGAATTAGTTTTTACAGGGTCAAACACAGGCATAGTAGATTTCAATCCAGGAGCAGGCATAAACAATTTAAATAACATAACTTCAAATGCATTCATTTGTAAGTGGGATGAAAATGCGAATTTCATTTGGGCCAAAGGAATAATTTCAAGTTCTAATTCACAAGGTTCTTTTATTACATCGGATTTACAAAACAATTATTACATAACAGGAAAATCGCAAGGAACTGCTGATTTTGATCCGTCCAATTCAGAAATATTCAATTTAACAGCCTCTGGAGGGTCTAATACGTTTATTTTAAAATTAACAACTCTTGGTGATTTCAATTGGGCTGGAATTTTAAACGGTCAAGGAGCTCAGAATAATTACTCAAATGAACCAACGTCAATTTCTGTAAATCAAAATTCAATTTATATTTCAGGTGGTTTTAAAGGACAAGTAGATTTCGATCCAAATGAAATACAAAATCAATATATGACATCAAGTGTAAATTATTCAGGTGTGCCAGATTATTCTGCTTTTATTCTAAAACTTAATTATTGCCCTTCAAATAGCTCATCTTTCTCAATTTCACAATGTCAATCCTATACCTGGTCATCAAACAACACAACCTATTCAGCTTCTGGCACCTATACAGATACACTAGTAAATATATTCGGTTGTGACAGTATCGTAACCCTCAACTTAACAATTTTGCCAACTCAAACAAACAGTGTTTCAATTTCTCGATGTGACAGTTATACTTCGCCACAAGGAAACAGTTATAATACTTCTGGGACTTACACAGAAACATACTCCAACATCAATGGATGTGATAGTATTGTTACGATTAACTTGACAATTACAACTATACAAAACTCGGTTTCAATTTCGTCTTGCGGTAATTATATCTCTCCATTAGGTAATAATTATAGTAATAGTGGCACTTATCAAGAAACGTATACAACAAATAACGGTTGTGATAGCATGGTAACGATTCAACTTACAATCAATAATAGTTCAACCATAAACGAAACAAAAACGGTATGTTCAAGTTACCTTTCTCCTTCTGGAAATACGTATACACTTTCAGGTCAATATTATGATACGCTTTTAACTTCATTGGGTTGTGACAGTATCATCATTACTCAATTAACCATACTAACACCAACTCAATCTTCTATTTCTCCCGTTGTATGTAGTTCCTATACATCGCCTTCAGGAATAGTTTACAATCAAACAGGAACATACATAGACACACTACAAAATCAGAACGGCTGTGATAGTATTATTACAATAAATCTTTCGGTCGTTGGAACATTGAATGTAAATGCAGGACCTGATATAAATATTTGTTCGGGAGAAAGTATCACTCTAAATGGAGCAGGTGCTACAATTTACTCGTGGTCTAATGGAGTATCAAATAACACACCATTTTCTCCAACCGTTACAACAAATTATGAAGTAATTGGAACCGACGGAAATGGTTGCAGTGGAAAAGATAGTATTCTTGTTTCTGTCAATAATCCTCCATCAATCGCATTTAATTCCATTCTTCCTGATTGTGAAGGAGGAGTTTCTGGAAGTATTAATGTAAGTGTAACAGGTTCAATTCCATTTACTTATCAATGGTCCAATGGTTCCAATACACAGAACTTATTAAATGTTTCAGCTGGTAATTATGGTGTTACAGTAACAGATGCTAATGATTGTTCTTCAGATGCTAATTTTAATTTACAAGATGACGAAGGTGATTGCTTGATTGTTCCAACAGGGTTCAGTCCGAATGGAGATAATGAAAATGACAAATGGAATATAATTGGAATTGAGCAGTTTACAAAAAATCAAGTACAAGTTTTCAATCGTTGGGGACAAACAGTTTTTGAGAGCAATGGAACTGCAGTAAATTGGAATGGAAGTTATCAAGACAAACAACTACCTGTTGCAGATTACTATTTTGTGGTTGATTTAGGAAATGGCCAAGTATTCAATGGAACGTTAACAATAAAGTACTAATTATGAAAACAATTAAATTGATTGTTGTATTGTTTACTGCCTCTTTAAGTTTCGCACAACAATTACCTGTAAATACGCAATACTACAATAATATGTTTTTGGTAAACCCAGCAACAACTGGTTCAAAAGACATTCACTTTTTAGTTAGTACAAGACAACAATGGGTTGGTTTCAATGGCGCACCATCAACCTATAAAATTGCTGGACATTCAAATCTTAAAAATGAAAAGTTTGCAGTTGGTGGTTTTTTAATATTAGATGATTTTGGAGGCGCAATAAAACAAACTGGCATTGGACTCAATTTTAGATATCGTTTTGAATTAACTGAAAATTCAAGTCTATCGATTGGAGCTACAGGATTGTTAAATCAATATGCGTATGACGGTTCAGCTATCGTTTCAAATTCGAGCAATGATCTAACACTTTACGGAAAAGTAAATAGTGCATCACCTGATTTCAATTTGGGTATATCTTACAAATTTAAAGGGTTACAAATTGGTTTATCGAGTCAACAACTTTTTCAAAGTTCATTAAAAAAATTAAATGCGTTGAATAATTCAGTTTTAGATAAAAACCGTCTAATTCGTCAGTATAACGTTACAATAAATTATGAATATGCCCTTAAAAACAATGTCAAATTACTTCCTTATTTACTTATCCGTTCAACATTTATTCAACCAACACAGATTGAGATTGGTGGGAATTTGAAAATAAAAGATTTATTTGTTTCTGGAATTTCATATCGAAGTTCAGATGCAGTTTCTTTATTAGTTGGCATCGAGAAAGATAGATTTGGTATTTATTATTCTTATGATATTACAACATCAAACCTAAGAAAGTACTCATCTGGAAGTCACGAAATTACACTTTCGTATAAATTTCCTCAATTAAAAGATTCTGATGGAGATGGTATTCCTGATAAAAAAGATAAGTGCGCCGATTTAATTGGGGATAGAGCAAACAATGGCTGTCCTTGGGGTGACAAAGATTCAGATGGTTTAAATGATAATGAGGACAAATGTCCAGAAATAGCTGGAGACAAAGAAAATTTAGGTTGTCCTTGGGGCGACAAAGATGGTGATGGAGTAAAAGACAATCTTGATAAATGCCCCTCTGTTTCTGGTCCAATTTCAAATTTTGGCTGTCCAATTGAGGACAATGATGGTGATGGTGTTCCCAATTCAATTGACAAATGTCCAGAAACAAAAGGAGAAAAAGAAAATGATGGTTGCCCAAAAATAACAGAAAAACAAAAAGAAATCGTTTCAAAAGCAATTGAGAATTTGGAGTTTGAAACGAATAGCTCGGTAATTGTTAAATCGTCATTGCCAGCTTTGGATATGTTATCATTATTGCTTTCTGAAAAACCTGAGTGGATTTTAAAATTAGTTGGACACACAGATAATATTGGAGATGATGCTTCAAATATGGA
>CAMDGP010000214.1 GCA_945897765.1 Chitinophaga pinensis | reverse complement strand
GCCTCATTTGATTTGTGGTGGTTTTAGTAAAGAAGAAACAGAGAATGCGTTGATTGACTTACAATTTTTAGGAATTGATAATGTTTTGGCGTTGCGTGGTGATTCTATTAAAAACGAAAGTACTTTCCGACCACATACTGAAGGACATGCTTTTGCTGTAGACTTAATTCATCAAATTTCTGACATGAACAAAGGGAATTACATGATGGATGATGTGCAACTAGAACCTACTGCTTTTTGCATCGGGACGTCAGGATATCCAGAAAAACATTTTGAGGCAATGAATCTAGCAACCGATTTAAAATACTTGAAGGATAAAGTAGATGCTGGCGCTGAATATATCGTAACTCAAATGTTTTTTGACAATGCTAAGTTTTTCACTTTTGTTGATGAATGTAGAAAAATAGGGATTGATGTACCAATTATTCCAGGGTTAAAACCGTTAAAAACATTAGCACATATTTCATTTTTACCGAAATTCTTTAAAATTGATTACCCCATTGAATTATCGACAGAACTTTTAAAATGTAAAGACAATAAAGCAGTTGAACAACTTGGGATTGAATGGGGAATTCATCAATCTAAAGAGCTCAGAGCTGCAAATGTCCCATGTATTCATTACTACACTATGTCTAATTCTTCACAAGTGAAATCAATTGCTGCGGAAGTGTTTTAATACAACTTATGAAAAAAAATCTTTTTATTACAACCTTGTTTTTATTGCTTTTGATTACTAATGTTTCTTGGTCACAATCATTAAAATTAAACAATGCGATAGTTATTGCTCAATTCGATAAGTCCGAAGATAGATATGCTTTAGAAGTAACGATTACAGAATTGTTGACGCAATATAAAATTAAAGCGATGCCGTCTTTGAATTTATTGAAGCAAGGAGCCGATGCTTCTGTATTGGTTGATGATACACTTCAACGCGATTTAAAAACGGCAGGTTACGATACATATTTAGTCGTAAATGTTAGAGGTTATGACCGAACTTTTAAACCCGCAACACAAAAAATATCTTTCGCTGAAATATTAGATATGACAAGTATTTATCATTTGTATAGAGACGAAGCAACATCGGTAAGTTTTGAGTTTGCTTTTTTTAGAAATAATGAAGTTGTTCAGCGAACTATTCTGAAATGTGGAAATATTTCAGATCGAAATTCAGTTTTAAAACGTTTTCGTAAGAAACTCCCTAAGATCATTGAGAAAAGCTGGAAATAGCATTTGAATCAACTTTTTTGTTACTTCAACTAATTTCCCAATCTAAATTGTTTATCTATTTCAGCGTCTTTTGGATCTCCGTATACACCACATTTTGGCGGACGTTCAAACAATTTAATGACTTTGATTTGCGCTTGAATTGGCCAATATTGAGACGCAAACCAATTCGCTTTTGCATTAAATCCATTCCATTCATAAGCACTAACAATTGGAATATGAACTCCAGGAACTAGCATCCATGCTCGGTTTAAACGAATTCCAATTCCAAGGCTATAATGAAGTTGCGCAACAAATGGTTTTTGAAATTTCAATGTTATTGGATGAGTGATATAACCATCATCATACGCCTGATTTCCTTGGATTAAATTATAATCAAAGTTAAAACCTAGACTTTGATCAATAAAATGTTTTCTCGCTTTATCGATTTTCTTTTTCCCATAGTAAATTAATGAATGAGCAGAAATACGAGCGAAAACATAATTATTTTTGAAACTACCTTCGCCATGATACGATTGAACAATTTCTCCAAGCGCATTTTTGATGTCCACATGTGTTGATTCTGTTCCACTTAATTGCCGAAAACCTAATCCCCAATCCACGTAATCCATGATTCTGCTTTTCTTCAACGGTTTGATAGGAATGCCTTTCCATTTCGGGAAATGCGCAAAACCAACTTCTGCGAAAAATCCCAATTGTCCTTTTGGCGTGATTTCATACGTTCCTCGTGCACCACTATTATCTGTCAAAACGCCAGAAATGGGCTTAGAGGGTATCATGTAAGTCGGACCAATTGCAAAGTGAATACCATCGTTTGTTACAATGATATAATCATTTCCTTTCGTTCCTTTTTTGAAAGCGCCTTGCGAAAAGACAAAAGATGGAACTAAAAATAATAAGCAGAATAGTTTTCTCATTCGGTTGATTAGAAATTAAAATCAGTACTTAATTCAAGCATTTTATCGATTACAGCAGCATTGTCCCAATTCTCGTGAATGTTTTCCATTTCCATCACGTTGTCCATGATTTCACTTTGTTTTTTACCTTGATTGTAAGCAACACTGTAACGAATATTACTGAATGTTACTTGCGAATATAACGGTAACCATTTATTTGGATACAATTCACTGAATTTCGCTTCTATTTTCTTTCTCAACAAAAAGTCAGGGTCGGCCACAAAATCGCGCATAACGAAGTAATTATCTAAAGATAAGTCTTGTAATGCATCGCCATCAGGTTTGCGCTCGATACTGTATTCTTCAAAAACTGCTTCCCAATTTTCATTGTGTTTTTGCATCAAACGATTCATAACCGTACAATCTTCAAAACCTGCATTCATTCCTTGACCATAAAAAGGAACTGTTGCGTGCGCTGCGTCTCCCATCAGCGCTACTTTTCCGTGCGCCCAAGGATAACAGCGAACAATTACTAAATTCGATAAAGGATGGTCATTCCATGCATCCGCAATATCAGGAACCATATCGTAAAAGTCTGGAAACACAGTCTGAAAGAAATCGTTTACAGCTTCCTTGGAAGTCAATTTATTGAAAGCAAATTTATCTCCTTCGTGTGGCATGAACAATGTGCACGTAAATGATCCATCTTCGTTTGCCAATGCAATCATCATAAAGCGACCACGCGGCCAAATGTGTAGCGCATTTTTGTCTAATCTATAACTTCCATCTGCATTGGCTGGTAACAAAATTTCGCGGTAGCCATCTGCAATGTAGTTTTGACTGTAATTGAAACGATTTAATTTTTGCATCGAATTGTAACGAACAGCTGAAAATGCGCCATCTGCAGCAAAAATCACATCCGCTTGAACTTCAAATTGTTCACCTGTCAAGTTATTTTTAATGTATGCAATTCCTTTATCAAGGTCTGTTTTTAAACAATCGTGATTGTAATGAATCGTCGCATTTCCATGATTTTCAGCAATGTCCATCATCGTTGCGTTCACTTTTCCTCTCGATACAGAAAATATCGCTTCTCCCTCTTTTCCATAAGGTTGATACGTTAAATTTCCTTCCAAATCGTGCATAATTCTTCCCGACATTGGAATTGCAATTTTACGAATTTCATCACCAACACCAACTGCATCTAAAGCTGTCCAACCTCGAACTGAAAGTGCTAGATTGATCGATTTTCCAGCAGAAATCTCTGCTTTACGAATATCTGAACGACGCTCGTAAATCGTTACTTTATATCCAGCTTTTGATAAATATACAGCCCAAAGGGAGCCTACTAAACCTGCTCCAATAATAACCGCTTGCTTATTGTTTTCCATGATAGAATTCTTAATATAACTAAAATTAAACTTTTTAGTCAAACACAAATTTAATCAGAATGTTCCCTCGTTTTCTTAGAATGATTTTAAATATCCACAATCGTTTTTTCTTAACTATTTGAAGTGGATTTTAAGATTTCGGGTTTCGGACTTCGAGAGCCTCAGTCCTCAAATTTCGATTTTCACTTTTAGTTTTTCACTTTTTCAAAAACTGTATATTCCTTTTCAAACCTTCAAACTTGGTTCGTTTTACAGCACTATTATTGAAGAGAGAATCAAACGTTTCTTTTTGTAAATCCTGCCAATCATTTTTAGTTAAATCCAATAATGAAAGCGTAGGAGTGAAGTGTGCTTCTTGATGGGCTTTTGAAAAACGATTCCAGGGACAAACGTCTTGACAAACATCGCAACCAAACATCCAATTGTCCATTTTTCCTTTAAATTCGGATGGTAAGAGTTCGTCTTTTAATTCGATTGTCAAATACGAAATGCATTTTGAACCATCAACAACATAGGGTTGCACAATCGCTTCTGTTGGACAAGAGTCAATGCATTTAGTGCACGTTCCGCAATAATCTTTAATAGGCCCATCGGGTTCTAATTCTAAATCAATGATTAATTCTGCGATAAAGAAAAAACTTCCGTGCTTTGGATGAATTAAATTACTGTTTTTACCCAACCAACCTAAACCTGCTTTTTTCGCCCAAACTTT
>CAMDGP010000213.1 GCA_945897765.1 Chitinophaga pinensis | reverse complement strand
GTATCGATGAAGTGTTGGCGATTGTAGGTTTGTCAGAAACAGGAAAAAAGAAAGCTGGTAAATTCTCTCTCGGTATGAAACAGCGCTTGAGTATTGCCATTGCTTTGTTACACAATCCTACATTATTGATTTTAGATGAACCAACAAATGGTTTAGATCCAAGTGGAATTTTAGAAATCCGAGAGTTGTTAACGAAAATCAATAAGGAAAATGGAATTACGATCATCATTTCCAGTCACTTATTGACGGAAATTGAAAAAATGGTTACTCATATTGGTATCATCAACAAAGGAGAAATTCTGTTTCAAGGAACGTTATCAGAATTACAAGAACAACAAACAAAGACTTCGAGTATTGTTTTCGAAACCAATGATAATGCTCAAACCAATCAAATTCTTCTAACAAAAGGATTGCAATCGATTATAAAAAATGAGCAAGTAATTGTTCCTTTTACCGATCGAAAAGTAATAGCAGAATCGGTCGCAGCTTTAGTTCACGTCAACATTGAAGTCTATCAAGTTTCGACCTTGAAAAACGATTTAGAATCCATATTTATCGACCTAACAAAAAACTAATCATGAATTTTATATACAGTGTTCAAAGTGAATGGATTAAAACCAAACGTAGCTCAGCTTCTTGGTTGTGTATCATTGGTGGTTTTTTCATTCCCTTGATTTATTTGCTTAATTTTTTTTACGATGGAAATTCTATCAATTCCTATAAAGTTGAAATCTGGAAACTCCTTTTCAATCAAATGTGGCAAAACATGGCGACTTTTTTGTTGCCGATGGGTGTTATTTTGGCGAGTAGTTTAATTGCGCAATTGGAATTCAAAAACAACACTTGGAAACAAGTACATGCAAGTCCGCAAAGTTTCACGCTAATTTTCTTTGCTAAATTCACAGTGATAGCTTTAATGACCTTGAAATTCTTCTTGTTTTTTAATATCGGAATTTTAGTGGCTGGTGTCCTTCCATCTTTGGTTTTTGACCACAAATTACCCATACAAGGAATTCCAATTACCTACTTTTTGCGTGCCAATTTCAATTATTTCGTGACGTGTTTGCCGATTTTGGCCATTCAGTATTTGATTAGTTTGAAATTCAATAACTTTCTCGTTGCTGTTGGAATCGGACTTTTAGGATTAATCGGCTCGTTGATTGGCATCAGTTGGAAACACATTTATCTAAGTCCTTACAGCTATTCCGCAATGACCGTTTTTCCAGCGAAAAAGGATTTCCCAATTTATTCTTACGCTTTCGTTTACTTCTTGATTATCATGGCGATAAGTTATGTGATTTACGTTTCAAAGAAGGAGAAGGGATAATAAATTTGAAAATGATTTAATTTGTCCGTTAGCTGACGGATGAAGATTTGAAAATGTATTAATCCGCCGCGGAGGAGAAGATTTGGGCGTTTCTCAGACAAAATTGATTTTCGTACCTCAATCATTTTGTCTGAGTCGGGCTTTTCGCTGTATATCCAAAGTAGTTTTGAAAAAAAAACTACTTTGGAGGATGCCGCTGCAATCCCTAACGCGGAGAATGGGTTTTAAATAAAATAGTTGTATTTGAATTTCTAAAGAGAAATTAAATTCTACAGATTCTCCAAAACATAATCCAACATCATTTGAAATAAATGGTTGCGCGTATTGCCACCATAAATCCCGTGATTTTTGTTAGGATAAATGAATAAGTCAAATTGTTTGTTGGCTTTCACTAAAGCAGAAATCATCTCCATTGAGTTTTGGTAATGCACATTATCGTCCGCTGAACCGTGAATCAAAAAGTACTTTCCTTTTAGTTGGTCTACAAAATTGATAGGAGAATTACGATCGTAACCATCTTCATTTTCCTTCGGTGTGCGCATAAAACGCTCTGTATAAATGTTGTCATAATATCTCCAATTGGTCACTGGTGCCACAGCAATTGCCATTTTGAAAACATCAGCTCCTTTTGTGATTGCCAATGAAGCCATAAATCCACCGTAACTCCAACCCATAATTCCAATTCTTGTTGGGTCAACGTATTCTAATTTTTGGATTTCTTTTGCTGTATTGATGATGTCTTCAATCTCCAGTTTTCCAAGTTGTAAATAAGTTGATTTTTTGAATTTCGCTCCTTGATACATTGTTCCTCTTGGGTCAACTGTTACAACGATATACCCTTTTTGCGCCAATAATTGATGATAAATGTAATCGTTTCCATCCCAAGTATCCAACACTTCATTGTGTCCTGGCCCACCGTAAACATTGAAATAAACTGGATATTTTTTTGTCGCATCAAAATTCGCAGGTTTTAGCATCCAACCATTTAGCTTAACTCCATTTGCATTAAAAGTTAAAAACTCTTTTTGTGGGAAATTATAGCTTTTCACTTTGTTTTTAAGCTCTTCATTCGTTTCTAAATCCCTCAATTTTGTTCCATCATTTTTGTAAAGCGAGTGAGTAGGAGGGGTGTTGCCATCAGAATAAGATAAGACACAATACTTCATTCCTTCAGTGAATTCAGCTTCGTTGTACCCTTTCGCTGAGCTTATCAATTTTTTGTTTGAACCATCAATTTGAATGGAATAAATTGCTTTGTTGATAGAAGAAGGTTCAGCTGAACTGTAGTAAATTGTTTTATTGGCAGCATCAATTCCTAAAAATTCAATTACATCCCAATTTCCTTTTGTTATTTGTGTTGTTTTTCCATCAAACCCTAACAAATAAATATGATTATAACCGTCAATTTCTGAGGTTCTTAGTATCGATTTTCCATCTTTTAAAATCAACAAATTATTATCAATTTCAACGTAAGTATCTGATTTTTCTTCAAAGATGATACGTTGAGTGGGTTTTTTAGCAGTGAAATCAACTAAGTGATATTTCAACTGACTTTGATGACGATTTAATGTTTGGATAATCAATTGATTTGCTGTTTCAGACCAATTTAAACGGGGGATGTATTCATATTCACCTAAAGTTATTGGTTTAATTGAAGCATCTTTTACTTTAACAATATGTGCGGTAACTTTACTATTCACTTCTCCTGCTTTAGGATATTTGAATTTATACTGCTCTGGATACAAATCACCGTACATTGCCATCGAAAATTCAGGAACCTCCCGTTCATCAAATCTTAAAAAGGCAATCATTTTACTGTCTGGCGACCAAGCATAGGCTTTTGTGATTGAAAATTCTTCTTCGTAAACCCAATCCGTTGTACCATTGATAATTTTATTCTTTTTTCCGTCTTTCGTCAATTTCGTTACCGTTCCAGATTTGATGTTTTTCACGAGCAAATCATTCCCATGAATGTATGAAACCATTGTTCCATCAGGAGAATATTCCGCCAACGTTTGTGGTTGATGTTCGGTATCTAAAGGTTGCAATTTATTTGTCGCAATGTCATATAGAAAATAAACAGCCTTGAAACTTCTTCGGTAAACAGGTGTTGTTTCTGTTAAAAATAGAATTTTTGATTCATCCGCATTGAATTCATAGTCGTCGTAAACAACTTCTTTTCCATTGAACAATAAATCTTTTCCATCAACTAAAGTGGTTCCTTGATCGGTTTCATTGGTGATACTATACTTTTTTATCGATTTATCTTTAGTTGGTCGCGTGTAGGTTTCTCCGTCTTTCATTGATTTAAAACCTTCGACGCTTTTCGCATAGAATTCATACTTTTTCCAAATTTTTTCTATTGTAAGTTCTTGATTAAAAGCGAGAAAGGAAACTAATAGAAATCCAACACAAACTAGCAGTTTATTCATAATTGATAAAATTTAAAATCGAAGATAAGGATAACTTTGAAAGCATAAATTATTTTCAACAATTAGCTAAAAAAAATAAAATGCGATGTTAACAAATACATAATGTTAAGCATTGAAAAAAACTTTAGTTTTGTCAAAGTTTAATGTGTCCTCCTTGAAGCGATTTTGCTGAAACCACGTTGAAACAGTAACCATAAAAATGAATGAGCATTTAATTTGAAATTTGTTTCTGCATATTCTGTTACAACTATCTTGTATTTTAATCTAAAAAACATAAAATGAGAAAACTTTTACTAAGTATTGGTCTTTTAACAAGTACGCTTGGATTTTCCCAAGTTACAGATTGTTCTCAACTGTTCATTTCTGAATATGTTGAAGGATGGGGAAACAATAAAGCATTAGAGCTTTATAATCCAACTGCGACTGATATTAATTTATCAGGTTATTTCGTTGCTCGTTATTCAAATGGTTCAA
>CAMDGP010000212.1 GCA_945897765.1 Chitinophaga pinensis | reverse complement strand
ATCTTTAACTCCATCAAAAGGATCAATAAGTTCACCGAAATTTGAAGGATGAAGACTCAAAGCTAAAGCGTTGATTGTAAAATCCCGCCTGTTTTGATCGTCTTTTAAGGTGCCAAGTTGTGTTGTTGGTTTGCGTGAATCGGCAGTGTAAGACTCTTTTCGAGCACCTACAAATTCAACATCAATATCTTTATAGCGAAAATGGGCAGTTCCGTAAGTTTTGAAAACACTTACTTTTTTAACCTTTAGGATAGTTGCAACATCATTTGCTAATTGCGGTCCATCACCAACAACTACTATGTCAATATCTTTGGACGGATTTTCTAAAAGTAAATCGCGTACAAAACCGCCAATAACATAAGCTTCAAGATTTTTTTCGCCGATGTACTTGGAAATAACTTTAAAAACGGGATGTTTGAGCGCTTGAGCGTAATTAGTTAACATTAAAGCAAAGGTATGATTTTGATAAGAAAGTTGAATTAATCTTCATCTTCTTCGTCATCAAAATCTTCTTCGTCTTTACGTTTGTAGGAAAATAATTCTAAATCATCTAATTCGTCATCCTCATCAAAGAACTTTTTCTCTTTTCCGCTTTTTTTGAAAGCATCCATTTTAGGTTTTTTGTTTCTAGAATCTGAATCGCCGGTTTTCTTATCTTTCTCCTTATTGATTTTCTTTTTAGGCTCATTTGCAGGAATTTCCAAAGATGGAGGCATAACATTTGAATCTCTATTTGGAAATCCACCTTCAGTTCTTGGTTTTTGAATAAAATCACCATTAGGAGTTCTTGGGTTTGGCGTACGATTTTCTCGTTGCTCGGCTTCTTTAACAGTAATTGGTCTTCCATTGATAAGTTGACCGTCAAGTGCACTAATTGCATTCATTGCTTCGTCTCTGTCTGCCATTTCCACAAAAGCAAATCCTCTCGATTTACCTGTTTCTCTGTCGGTTGCAACATTTGCTTTAAGAACTTTACCATGTTGAGCGAACAAATCTCGTAATTGATCGCTAGAAAAACCAAAATCTAATTTGGCTACAAAAATACTAGTCATAAAAGAATAAAAACGTCTATTTTGTTGATTAAATAATACTTAACGGTTCGAAATTAGAACAAATATTTAAAATAACATCTATTCCAGTTGAAATATTACTGAATTAATTTTTTATAGTTGATTTACATTTGCTTTAAATATATTTTCACGAATTGAATGTATAAAAAAAATTAATCAATTTAAGCTAAACAAAAGAGAAATTTATACTATTTCTGTTAATTTTTTTTCCGCTATTTGTAAAATTTGTAATTTTAAACTCTTTTAAAGAAAAAAAATGGAAGACTTATATATTAAAGCTACTTCAACAACACCTGAAATTTCCTTTTCGAAGAATGGAATTATGGAAATTCATGGTAAATCAATTCCAGATTCTGAATCAGATTTTTGGAGTACGGTTAGTGATTGGTTTCATCTTTATATGTTTACACCGGCAAAAAAAACTACGTTTGAACTTCAAATCGATTATTTAAATACATCGTCTTCCAAGTCTGTTTTGCACTTATTGTATCGGTTAAACGAATTGAAAGATAGAGGTTTGGATGCTGAAGTGATTTGGTCATACAATGCAAATGACTACGACATGCAAGAAGTAGGTAAAGACTATGAACACATGGTGAAAGTACCTTTTTCGTTCATGAAAATCCAAGAAGCTGTTTTGTCCTAAATTGCCTTTATTTCCGATTTTAATTCAATAATTTCAATAATTTGAATCCTAAAGACAGCGAAATATTAAGCGAATCAAAGGTTCAGTTGGAACAAACGAAAAAAGTTTTTCGGAAATGGAAACAAGCTAAACCAAAAGATTTAGACCAAAAATTTCACAAGGAACACACAGCTGAATTCAAAAAAATGGATTGTTTGCAATGCGCAAATTGCTGTAAAACTACAAGTCCTATTTTTCGTGATGCCGATATTCGGAGAATTTCCAAGCATTTGCGTACTAAAGAATCGCAATTTATTCAGAATTATTTAAAGATGGATGAAGAAAGTGATTATGTCCTTCAAAAATCACCTTGTACTTTTTTAGGTGCTGACAATAAATGTGATATTTACGAGGTTCGTCCTTTAGCTTGTCGTGAATATCCACATACAGACCGTAAAAATATGTTTCAAATTTTGGAATTAACCGCTGAAAATACGTTGATTTGTCCAGCAGTAGCTCGAATCGTGAAAACAATTACAGAGAAAAATTAATAGTTTTTTGTTTATTTAAAAATGATTGCTTTTCATCCAATTTATGTTCACCCATTACCTGAAAATCACCGTTTTCCGATGGAGAAGTATGATCTTTTAAAAAGGCAGTTATTGCATGAAGGTATTGTAGAAGAAAGTTGTTTTTTTGAACCTGACATACTTTCAGATAATCAATTACTTACCGTTCATTCATTGGAGTATTGGGATAGATTAAGTGGTTTAAAATTGACAGATCGAGAGCAACGAGTTTCAGGCTTTGTACATTCTAACCAGTTGATTGAGCGTGAACTAACGATTATGGAAGGCACGCGAAAAGCTAGTGAATTGGCGCTTAAAGCGGGACTTGCTTTTAATATTGCAGGTGGAACGCATCATGCTTTTCATGATAGGGGCGAAGGTTTTTGCCTGTTGAACGATCAAGTGATTGCTGCAAAATGGATATTAGAAAACTCTTCAATAAAGCGCATTTTAATCGTCGATTTAGACGTTCATCAAGGAAATGGCACAGCCGCTTTGTGTGTA
Source organism: Chitinophaga pinensis (assembly GCA_945897765.1). Classification (GTDB taxonomy): domain Bacteria; phylum Bacteroidota; class Bacteroidia; order Flavobacteriales_D; family Crocinitomicaceae; genus UBA952. The sequence continues at coordinate 1,466 of CAMDGP010000212.1, read as the reverse complement.
AATGAAGATCGTATTTTCACTTTTAGCATGCACGGAGCTGGAAATTATCCCTTGAAAAAAGAAAAATCTGATTTAGATATTCACTTGAAAGACGGAATTAGTGATAAAGAATATTTGTTTTTGCTTGAATCAAATCTTGACAAAGTTATTTCAACCTTTCAGCCTGAATTTATCTTTTATCAATCAGGAGTGGATGTACTTGAAAGTGACAAACTCGGACGACTTTCACTTTCTCAAAAAGCTTGCTATAAAAGGGATTTAATTGTTTATGAATTCGTGCGCCAATTAAAAGTTCCTGTTGTCACCACAATGGGAGGAGGATATAGTCCGCAAATTAAGGATATTGTGAATGCACATTCAAATACTTTCAAAGCTGCATTTGGGAATTTGACATAAAAAAAGGAGTTATCTCAAACTCCTTTTTTAAAATTTTAAAATTGACTAACTTTTAGTTTTTTACCAATTTCTTAGTTTGGATTTGTCCGTTTTCACTTTGTAAACTTACAATGTAATATCCTGAATGCCAATTTGAAGCGTCTATTTTTTGTTCCATTTCTACTTTGTCAGTTGCGTAAACAATTCGTCCTTGGATATCGTAGATTTTTAAATCCTCCGCTTTATAATCGTTGAGTTGAAGAGTAAATATGTTATTAGTTGGATTTGGAAAAATAGAAAACGTAGACTCTGTTAATTCACTGATTCCAACTAAACAGGTGTTAACAGCATTGAAAGTTGGTAAAGCGTAATCAAAACTTGTACTTCCATCTGGGCATCTTGAATAGGAAATATTTTGAGTTTGAGCACCAAATGTCACTTGGTTAAAAATGGTTAATCCATTGCTAAAAATAACATTATCACCCAAAGAACTTAATTTAAAATTTGTATGTAAACCTGTTTGTAAAATATCGTTGTCACACCAAACGATAATTCTTCCATTTGCAGGAATACTTGTTCCAACTGGGAATGGCCATTTACCTAGGTCTGTTGAAAGATCAGTTAAATACAAACCTGATAAATCTACTCCAGTTGATTTTGTGTTATACAATTCTATCCAATCATCACTTTCTCCATTTGAGTCATAATATTGACTATTTGATGCTAATACTTCGTTAACTAAAACATCACCATTCAACGCAAAAGGCAAGGTAATCGCTAAGTTGTAGTATTCATGCTCAGCACGTTGTGGGCTGAATTTTCCTGCAGTTGCATTTTCAGCATAAATGTAATAATGAAAGTTAACTCCATTTAAAGTGACTGCTACGCCAAAAACATGATCTCCAGATGCACCATCTCCATGCGCTCCATCGTCAAACATTTGAACGCGATTAAATTTTAATTCTTTGCTGTAACGATAACCTAAAAAAACAGACGTTTCATTGGAGCAAGTTGCAGTTATGAAAATTGATGAACCATAAGTTGGCGTAGAATTACTAACTGCATAAGAAGTTATAGAAGGAGCTGATAAA
>CAMDGP010000211.1 GCA_945897765.1 Chitinophaga pinensis | reverse complement strand
CAAATCCTTCTTGGTTCTACATAACAATTGACCAAGCTGGAAGTCTTGATTTTACGGTAAGTCAATCAATTGTTACTGGTTCTGGACAAGATGTAGATTTTATACTTTATGGGCCATATTCTAGCTACAATGAAGCTCAATCTTACTGTGGGAATTTAGGGACAGAAACAACAGGTTCATCAGTAAACACGATTGTTTCGTGTAGTTATTCAGGAAATGATATTGAGACAGTAACGGCTGACACAGTGCAAAGTGGAGATGTTTACGTTTTAATGGTAACAAATTTTTCAAATGGCATTGGAAATTACACATTCACACCTGGAAATGGAACTGCAACAATTGATTGTTCAGTAGTAACAGACAATACTGTTAGCTATTTATGGTCTTCTGGTGATACTACTTCATTTATAATCACAGGGCCGTTTGAAACAACCAACTATACGGTCACCGTGAGTCAAGGAGCGTGCCCAGGAATTGTAGATACTGCGATTGTTACAGTTTTACCACTTCCTGAGGTTACCCTAACCGATCAAACAATTTTAACAGGAGAATTTGCCGTTTTAAATTCAGTTGTTAGTCCTGAAGGTGGAACTTATTTATGGTTGGAAACAGGTGAAACAACTCCAAGTATTTCCGTCTCACCAACGTTCAATACAAGTTATACATTAGAATACAATTATAATGGATGCTCAACAACAGGTTATGTAAATGTAATCGTTGGTGATGCCTCATTAGCTGAAATGAAAGCTGGTAATTTAAACTTATTCCCAAATCCAGCTGCTGAAAAATTAACTATTACGTCTTCCAATTTCCTTCAATCTGATGTAAACGTTTTTTCGATTGACGGAAAATTAGTTGCGAGTTATAAAATGAATGGAACAGAACTAAACATTAACGTTTCAGCTTTTACAAAAGGAATGTACACAGTTGTTATTGGAGGAAAAACTAAGCTTTTTGTGAAAGATTAGTTACCTGTTTTATTTTCAACTACAACAACCTTAGATTTCAAAACTTTGTCTAAAGTTATTGTTTCTATTTCTTCATTTGAAGATGGTAGATTTGTTTTAGAAACTGTTTTACCCTTAAATAACGTGATGCTGTAACCACGTTTCAGGACATTTTCAGGACTTAAAATTCGAACGGTTTTTTCAATTTGATTTAAATCTTTTGATTTTTCCTCAAGAATACGTTGAACACTTGGCTTAACTAGAATTGTTAAATGTGCAAGTTGATTATTATTCAGCGTTAAATTGCGTTTTGCAGCATGACCAAATTCATTTTGAAAATAATTTAGTTGTTCATTTTGTTGCTTGAGAAGAAATTTAGTACTTCGTTGTAAATTAACTTGTTCAGTTTCTATTTCTTGTTTAACTCGCTTTGAATACGAACTCGCAACTTGTTTAAATAATCGAATTTGAGTTTCAAAAGCATGATTTACTTGATGCAACACCTTATTTGAATACTGAAAAATCATTCGCTGTGCATTTTTTACATCAGTATCAAATTCACTAAAGGTTTGAATCAAAAAAGCGGCCAATTTAGAAGGAGTAATTTCATTGCGATGCGCAATCATTTCAGCCACATTTAAATTGGTAGAATGACCTATACCAGTTAATATTGGCAAGGGAAATTCAGCAATCGCTTTACAAAGTTCATAGTGATTATAGCAAGTCATCCCAACCTCAGCACCACCACCGCGAACAATCACAACCACATCAAAATGACTCTCTACTTTTTTAATTTTCGTCAATGCATTAATAATACTTTGAACCGCCACATCACCTTGTAAATAAGCAGGAAATAAATGGGTAAAAAAAGAATAGCCATTTTCACTCCCTTCTAATACTTGCATAAAATCCGAAAGTCCTTTACTAGAATCAGCTGAAATAACAGCGATACGCTTTGGCAATAAAGGAAATTCAAGATTTTGATTCAAATTTAACAATCCCTCCTTGAGCAAGCGTTTTAAAGTTTCATCTCGTTGCCGCTGTAATTCTCCCAATGAATAAGAAGGGTCAATATCTAAGATTTGCAGACTCAAACCATAGGTCTCACTGAAGGTTATTTTCACCAACAATAACAAGGTTGTTCCTTCTTTTAAAGGTTCTTTAACCACGTTTATGAATTGTGAATTGATACGGTCCAAATTTTGTTTCCAAATGGTACCCGTAATTTGAGCAAGAATCTTATCTTCCTCTTTTTGAACTAATTCTGGAAACGCATGCCCACTTGGATAACGATTTAATTTATGCATTTCAGCTTTCACCCAATATGTTTGCGCATAGCGGTCTTCCAAGGTTTTTTTTATGGACTTTACAACTTGTTGAAGCGTGAAGATTTGCTTTTCAGACATAATTAAAGGTACAGAAATTTTGATAAAATTTGAATTTATAACTAATTCAATTTCTCAAAAAATAGATTCCTCAGTTGAATTTACTGCACTTTTGGACCAATATAGTCTACGCAAGGTCTTAAACCAACTAGGCATTTTGATTTGAAAATAAATTCAGAAACACTCGACCAGTTTTCATCAAAAACAAATTGAAAATCAGCTTCTTTTTTCCATTTTTCAAGACAATCAATTCCATTAAAACGATATAAATCAGAATCAATTAAATTATGTTTTTTGATTAAATCATCTGTGCTAAGAAACTTATCTTCTTGAAAAATCGAATATTTTCCTGGGATTAAATTTCCAATCCACATTCCGTCTGCATCTAAAGTCAACCATTTTAAAATCTTTGTTTCTCCTTCTTTTACTAATGCAACTTTAACATTCGAACAAGGTTCTTTTCTTCCTGCTGCCATTTCAGGAGTTGGTTTTGCTCCACCACAATATGGTGTTTGGACACTGAAAGAAAGACTAACTTTTTGAGCAGAACAAGAGTACAAAAGCAATACAAGAATTAATAGCGTTATTTTCATTGGTTCTTATTTAAATTAATGTGTGAAATTATTGACTATTTTATTAATTCCCCTGCTTTTTGTCTAGCAAGAGAATCTGCCATAACGAAATCTTCATAAACAGGATTCAGCTTATTTGTTGAATTATTTACAATCGATTCATTTAATTGTGCGATTTCTAAAAAGCTAATTTTTTCTTCCAAAAAAGCAGCAACTGCCACTTCATTTGCCGCATTCAATGAACATGCCGCAGTTCCTTGCATATTCATTACCTTGAAAGCGAGGTCCAAGTTTTTAAAAACTGTTCTGTCTGGCGCTTCGAATGTTAAGTTCGGGTAATTCATGAAATTAAAACGTGGAAACTCCGTTTTAAAACGATTTGGGTAAGTCAATGCAAATTGGATTGGTAATTTCATATCTGGCAAACCCATTTGTGCTTTCATACTCCCATCTTCAAACTGAACCAATGAATGAACAATTGATTGAGGGTGGACAATGACATCAATTTGTTCTGGTTTTAAATTGAAAAGCCATTTCGCTTCAATTACTTCCAATCCTTTATTCATCAATGTCGCCGAGTCAATTGTTATTTTTGCTCCCATTGACCAATTTGGATGTTTCAGGGCTTGGGCTAAAGATACTTGCTTTAACTGTTCATAAGAAAATCCTCTGAAAGGTCCTCCTGAAGCAGTCAGGTAAATTTTTTCTATTGGGTTATGAAACTCACCAACTAAACATTGAAAAATAGCTGAATGCTCCGAATCAACTGGATAGATATTGACACCTCTTTCACGAGCAAGCTTTGTGATGAATTCACCTGCAACAACTAATGTTTCCTTGTTAGCAAGTGCAATTGTTTTACCAGCCTCTATCGCATGAATTGTTGGCTTCAAACCAGCATAACCAACTAAGGCCGTTAAAACTGTATGAACCTCGGTCGATTCAACAACTTGACATAAAGCTTCTTCACCACAGTAAACATGAATATTGTCTTCCCAAAGTGCTTCTTTTACTTTTTTGTACGCCATTTCATCGCCGATAACAACTGTGTTAGGTTTGTGTTTTTTGGCTTGTTCAATAAGCAAATCTGAATTTTTACCTGCAGTAATTACTTGTAAATCAAAATATTCTGGATAAGATTCTATAACTTCTAAAGCTTGAGTTCCAATTGAACCAGTAGATCCGAGAATAGCAATACCTTTTTTTGTTGACATAGTAACAAAAATAACGTTTTGAAAAGGAATAAGTTTGAATTACCGATAAAAGAAAATTTTCAAACTAGATTTCTTAGAAAATAGAGTTTAACTAAATTAAGACAACTAACTTATTAGTCTTCA
>CAMDGP010000210.1 GCA_945897765.1 Chitinophaga pinensis | reverse complement strand
ACCCGTTTAGCTCGCATTGCGAACTTGCGTTTTGATCAAACTGACGAAAGTAAAATCGATACATCTTTGCGCATTTGTGCTGATTCATTACAATTCGTTTTTCACAACGGAAACTTGATTCAACAGCCTGAAAATTTGCCAGGTGGTTTGACAGTGAAAAACATTCAAGATTGTTCAGCGGAAGAATTGGCAATCGTTTCAACTGAATTGAGCACGTTCGAAGCAATGAATTTAGCTTATGCGAGTAATGGTTTGTTCATTCATGTTGCGGCTAAAACCAATTTAGAACAAGCAATTGAAATCATTCATTATACTACTGGAAATGAATTTGTTGCTTTAAGAAACGTTATCCAAACAGGTGCACTTTCTAAAGCGGAAATCGTGATGAATTATTTGTCTTTAGAAGATAGTAATTCATTAGTAAATGTGGTTACAGACGTTGAAGTGGGTGCAGGAACGCATTTAACGTTACACAAAATTCAAGCAGAAGCAGGAACAAGTTTTCACGTTTCAAAAGGGAATGTTAAACAAGACAAAGATTCAAATTTCACCCTTCATACAACAACTTTGAATGGAAACTTCGTGCGCAATGACGTAAATGTAGCTGTGAACGGTCAAAATTGCGAAACGAATCTTTATGGCGCTTACATTTTAAAAGGTACGCAACATGTAGATAATCATACAGTTATCGACCATAAAGTCGCACATTGTTTATCGAATGAATTGTACAAAGGTGTGATTGACGACAAAGCTACAGCAGTGTTTAACGGGAAAGTTTTTGTTCGCAAAGACGCTCAAAAAATCAATGCTTTTCAATCAAATGCAAATGTATTGATGAGCGACGATGCCACTGTTAATTCAAAACCGGAATTGGAAATCTATGCCGATGATGTGAAATGTTCGCATGGATCTACAACAGGACAATTGGATGAAGAAGCCGTTTTCTACTTGCGTGCAAGAGGAATTTCTGAAAAATCAGCTCGAAATTTGGTGGTAAGTGCGTTCGTAAACGATGCTTTAGAAAAAACGGAAAACGAAGAAGTTCTTGCTTACATTTATTTGTTGGTGAAAGAACGATTTGGTTGGGAGTTTTGAGTTTCAACCAAATACAACATCCCTAATAACCTGATAGGAATTTTATTTCCTGAGTCGTTTTGATTTATTGGATTAAACTCTCCAATGAAAGGTCATTTTGCAAATAGCGTGACATATTTTTGTGTTTATATTTTCAAACGTTTCGTAAAATGTCAACCTCGAAATTGCTTGAAGTTCTTCCGACTTGGTTGAGTGTAATTTTTTGGATGGAGATTTGTTGCATAAGCTCAAAATCAGATAAAGATGCAAAGCTGAAAAAAGTTCATAAAATAAGTTTAAACTTTAATTCAATTCTGAATTTTAATTCAAATCAATTATTTATTTTTGTAACCATTGTGTAAGGTTAAACAACTTGGTTATGAAAGAATATTTATCACTTGCTGAAGCAGCAGAATTGATTGGGAAAAGTAAAGAAACTTTAAGAAGATATGATCGCGATGGACAATTATCGGCTGTTCGTGAGCCTGTTTCAAACTATCGAGTTTATAGAAAACAAGATATTCAATTATTTATGGGTGAACTCTTCAGTGACATAGAAGAGCAAGAGTTTACTAATTATGAAAAAGCCACGCGAGAATATACCGTTTTAGAGCTTTTTGCTGGGGCAGGAGGACTTGCAATCGGTATAGAAAAAGCAGGTATAAAGTGTGTTGCCTTAAACGAAATTGATAAATGGGCTTGTCAAACGTTAAGAAAAAATCGTCCAAATTGGAATGTTTTAGAGGGCGACATTAAAAACTTTGATTTCACAGCATATAAAGATAAAGTCGATATAGTGACTGGTGGTTTTCCTTGTCAAGCTTTTAGTTATGCAGGAAAAAAATTAGGTTTGGCAGATGCAAGAGGAACACTTTTTTATGAGTTTGCAAGGGTAGTTAATGAAGTAAATCCACTTGTTTGTATAGGTGAAAATGTTCGCGGTTTACTTTCACATGAAAATGGAAAAACGCTTCAAGGAATGATTTCTATTCTCGATGAAATAGGTTACAATGTTGTCCCCGTAGAAATTTTGAAAGCAATAAACTTTAAAGTTCCTCAGAAAAGAGAACGTTTAATTCTTGTTGGGATTCGAAAAGATATTGATTTAAAATACTTCTATCCAAAACCTTACAAGAAAATTTACAATCTAAAAGATGCTCTAAAAAAAGGGGAGTTATTTGAAACTGATGTTCCTAAATCAAATGGTGCTAAATACCCGAAAAGTAAAATTGAAGTACTTGATTTAGTTCCGCCAAAAGGTTACTGGCGAGATTTACCGTTGGAAGTTCAAAAAGAATTTATGGGCGGAAGTTTTCATTTAGGAGGTGGAAAAACAGGAATTGCCAGAAGAATTGGTTGGGATGAACCCTGCTTAACTTTAACCTGTAGTCCTGCACAAAAGCAAACAGAGAGATGTCACCCAGATGAAACAAGACCTTTCACGGTTAGAGAATATGCACGCATTCAGACTTTTCCTGATGATTGGGATTTTGAGGGTTCAACCGCTCAACAATACAAGCAAATCGGAAATGCAGTACCTGTGAATTTGGCTAAAGAAGTTGGTTATTCGATTGTTAAATTTTTGAATGTTTATTATGCCCAGAAAAGTCAAATAAATTAGAATTTTTGATTTCCTCAGCAAGTAATTCACAGCCATTTTGAAACTTATCTTCTGAATTTAAATTGTTTATTGATTTATGCAATTCTGAAACCAAACCATTATAAAAATTTGGAAAACCAGTAATTCTGTACCAAAATTCTTTTCCAATATAAACAGGGTGTGTTTTATCAATTGTTTTGTAATGCATACTTAACTCTTCAATTTCACCATATAATACACCAACAATAAAATCAGTGTTATTGACTCCTTTTAACGCACTATTCGTTCTTGCAAGATTTATTGTTGTCGAGAATTTTTTAATTAAAGGAGCAACGTCTTCGTGGTTTATTGTATTTGGTCCTGATTTTAATTGACACCATTTTTTACGATTATCAATTTTATCAATGAATTCTATATCCATTCCTTTTATCATCGAACCTTCACCAATATTCAAATCAACAAACATATTTTGAATTCTTGTTCCAAACGATGTATTTATTGAAGTTCCAAGAACTCTCGGATAGAACAAAGCTTTTGCAACTCCATGAGGAGTATAATCATTTTCCAAAACCTTTGACAAATACTTTACAACAATTGGATTGATGTTATAAGACTTCAATTTTGAATGTGTTTTTTCAACTGCCAGTAAGTGGTTTTCAAAAATATTTTTCTCAAAGTAGGTAACGATTTGTGCAGTAAGTTCTTTTTCAGTCATAAGGTTGGTTTAAAGTCAAATGTATTGTTTTGAATTGAAAAAACTATTTATTCCCACCATAAATTACATCAAAGCCCAATTTGATTTTTTCAATCGCAAATTCCAAATCGCTCACTTGATGTGCTTCAGAAATGAATCCAACTTCGTAACCGCTTGGGCCAAAATAAACACCTTCGTTCAATAAGAAATGATGTAATTCATTGAATTTACTCATGTCTGGATTGATTTGACTCGCTGCTTGAATTTTCTTGTTACCGTTGAACGAAAACCAGAATATAGAACCAATCGAAACGATTTCAACTGGATAATTATTTGCGTTTGCGTGTTCGTTCAATTGAGAAACCATGAACTTCGTTTTAGCTTCTTGCTTTGCATAAAAATCTTCTTGTGCGCAAACTTCCAATTGAGCCAAACCTGCTGCCATTGCTACTGGATTTCCCGACAAAGTTCCTGCTTGATAAACAGGTCCTTCAGGAGAAACAAATGCCATCAGTTCTTTTTTCGCTCCGTAAGCGCCAACTGGCAAACCGCCTCCAATGATTTTTCCATAAGTCACGATGTCTGGTTGAATACCATACAATTCTGAGGCACCTCCAAAAGAAACGCGGAATCCTGAAATTACTTCGTCGAAAATCAATAACACTTTGAACTCTGTACACAATTCGCGCAATTGGTTCAAAAATACACCGTCTTGCAACAACAAACCGTTATTCGCTGGAACAGGCTCAATGATGATACAAGCGATGTCGTGGTGGTAATTTTTCAAACAAGTGCGCAAAGCTTCCAAATCATTCAATGGTAAAACCAACGTTTCATTTGCTAAAACCTCTGGAACACCAGCGCTTGAAGAAGTTCCAAAAGTTACTAATCC
>CAMDGP010000209.1 GCA_945897765.1 Chitinophaga pinensis | reverse complement strand
TGGAATAGGTGCAATATCTTCTAGAGTAAATTTAGAAGGTACAATCGTAAAAAACAAAGGTTCATTTGTTGTTTCTGCAAGAAGAACTTATATCGATCTAATCATGAAAGCAGCTATTTCTGATACTTCTCCATTTGCTGGTTCTAGTTATTTTTTCTATGATTTTAATGCTAAATTTAATTATAAAATTAGTGATAAAGATAGAATTTTCCTAAGTGGATATTATGGAAAGGATGTTTTTAATTTCTCCGACAAAGAAGGTGGATTCAATGCTAAAATGCCTTGGGGAAATGGTATCGCAGCACTAAGATGGAATCATTTGTTTTCAAATAAACTATTCATGAACGTAACGGGAACTTTTTCTGATTATCTTTTTAAGTTTGGTTCACAGCAAGATCAATTTCGTTTTGAATTAGCTTCTGGTGTCCAAGATGTTGGTGCCAAAATGGATTTTTCCTATTTCCCAAATTCTAGACATAGCATTAAATGGGGAGCAAATTATATCTATCATACCTTTACGCCAACAAGTGTTTCTGCACAAACAGATAGTGTTGTTTTTAATACGGGCGCAGCACAAAAATTATATTCACATGAATCGGCATTGTATTTTTTAGACGAATTCGATTTAAATAAAGCCTTAAAATTCAATGTCGGTCTAAGATATAGTATGTATCATCATGTTGGAGCGTTTACACGATTTATAAAAGGAGATGGAATTTCGACACCAGACACAGCTATTCAATATGGTAAAGGAGATTTGATTAAGTTTTATCATGGATTAGAACCACGAGTATCATTGCGTTGGTTGTTGCCTGATAATAGTTCAATTAAAGCGGGATATTCCTATAATTATCAATATGTTCATTTGACATCTTTAAGTGCAGTGTCTTTACCGACGGATATATGGTATCCAACCACAGATTTAGCGAAACCAGAATCAGGATATCAAGCTTCAATCGGATATTATAGAAATTTCAAAGATGATATGTTTGAAACCTCGGTGGAATTATATTACAAAGGAATGAATAATCTTATTGAGTTTAAAGAAGGTGCATTACCAGGAGATAATGTAAATGATAATACAGATAATTTGCTTGTTTACGGAACGGGTCGTGCATTTGGAATTGAATTTTACATTAAAAAAGCAGTTGGTAAATTTACAGGTTGGATTGGTTATACCTTAGCAAAAACTGATCGTTTATTCCCTGATTTAAATGAAGGAAAAAGATTTGATGCAAAATACGATAGAAGACACGATTTAAGCATTGTTGGAACCTATAAATTAAATGACCGTTGGGTTTTTAGTTCAGCATTTGTTTATGCAACAGGAAATACTTTGACACTACCAAGTTCTTGGTACGTTCAAGAACAATCATTATTATTCAATTATGGTGAACGAAATTCAACACGAATGGCGCCTTATCATCGTCTGGATATTTCAGCAACTTGGTATGATAAAGCCTATAAAACTAAAACTGATCCCGTAACAGGAAGTGAAATTCAAATAAAGAAGAAATTTAGAAGTAATTGGGCTTTTTCAATCTATAATATATATAGTAGAGCTAATCCTTTCTTTTTATATGTTGATAATGATGGTAATTTTTTAAGTGGTGACTTTAAAATAAGCGTAAAACAAGTTTCTTTATTCCCAATTATACCTAGTGTTACTTGGAACTTTGAATTATAAGCCATGAAAAATATTTTTTATTTAGTTCTGTTTTCAATTGTTTTGGTTTCTTGCACCAAAGAAGTAAAGATTGATATTCCTGGCTATAAGGAGAACCTAGTAATTGACGGAAACATAGAAACAGGTCAACCAGCGATTGTTTTACTTTCAACTACTAATAACATTTATTCACCTACAAATTTGGACGCTTATTTGGAAGGTTTTATTTCTGGAGCAACAGTTATAGTTTCCGATGGGATAGCTACAGACACTTTGGTAGAAATTTGTACTGATGATTTACCCGCAGGAACAGAAGAAATTGCTGCAGCATTTTTTGGAATACCTGTCGAACAGCTTATAGAACTTCATTTATGTGCTTATATTTCCACATCAATTGTGGGCGAGGTTGGAAAAACTTATTCTTTGAAAGTAATCCATGATGGAAAAACGCATACTTCAAGTACTAAAATTTATCAGCCAAAAGCTTTGGATTCATTGTATTGGAAACCCCAAGGTAGTTCTTCTGAGTTTGGTTTTTCTTGGGCAAAGTTATCAGATATCGCAGCAACAAATGATGCTTATAGATGGGAAACAAAATACATTTCTGATTTAAATTTCAATAAACCTTTTAATCCATTTTTCAATGATAAATTTTTCAATGGTTTAACTTTTGAATTTGCTTATGAAAATCCGATGAGTTATGATGATGCAACTTATCCCGAAGATTTTCGTGGTTATTATAGAGTAGGAGATACTATTGTAATCAAATTCTCAAAAATTGGAATAAAGGAGTATAACTTTTTTGAGAAAAAATACAATCAAATGTATTCAGGAGGAAATCCATTTGCAACGCCAACTAATATTCCTACAAATATTGTAGGTGGAGCGTTTGGGGTTTGGGTAGGATATTCACCGGCTTATGACACTTTAATATGTAAGTTTTAAATCAATCTTCCAACTCACTCATTTTGGTTTCCCATTTTTCCATGAGTTGGCTCAACTGCATATTTAAAGCGTCGTGTTTTCCAATAATTTCAGAATGATTATCACCTTTTGTAAAATCTAAATTTGCAATTACACTATTAATTTCTACTAAATCTTTTTCCACTTGTTCAATATGCTGTTCAACTTTCTTGAGCTCTTTCTGAATAAGGTTTTTTTCTTCACTGGATTTCGAGTTCTTCTTTGATGGTTTTTCACTTTCAACTTTTACTTTTTCACTTTTCTCAACTTGATAGTCGCCTTTATTAAGTTTGTAATCTAAGTATTCGTTTAATGTGAAATGATGGATTTTCAAATGTTTATTTTCAATATCCCAAATTCTATTTGTCAAACCATTTAAAAATTCTCTATCGTGACAAACAACAATAAAAGTTCCTTCATAGGCTGTAAGTGCTTGTTTCAGAACATCTTTACTTTGAATGTCTAAATGATTTGTTGGCTCATCGAGAATTAAAAAATTTGATGGACTTAATAATAATTGGCAAAGTGCTAATCGAGTTCGTTCACCTCCAGACAAAACGCCTACTTTTTTCTCCGTGTCCTCACCACTAAATAAGAATGTACCTAAAATTGTACGTAAATCTTTACGGATTGTACCTTTTGCTACATCATCAACGGTTTCAAAAACCGTTTTATTGACATCTAATTTCTCTGCTTGATCTTGCGCAAAATAAGCAACATTCACATTATGTCCATAATCAACGATTCCATCGTACTCAATTACTTTCATAATTGCTTTCAATAATGTTGATTTTCCGACACCATTAGGGCCTAACAATGCTATTTTTTCTCCTCTACCAACTGTGATTCCAATGTTTCTAAAAAGTTCTTTGTCACCATATGATTTATTGACTCCATCTAATTCAAGCACCCATTTTCCGGGTTGCACACTTAAAGGAAAAGTTAAACGCATTTTTGAAGTTGGATTTCGTTCGATTTCGATGCGTTCTGTTTTATCAAGTTTCTTAATTAAAGATTGAGCAAATGCAGCTTTACTACTTTTTGCTCTAAATTTATTGATTAGCTCTTCTGTTTGTTTTATTTCTTTGTCTTGTTGTTTCTTCGCACCTTCCAATCGTTCTAATTCTTCTGCACGAACTTCTTTGTATTTAGAATAAGCGTAGGGAAAGTCAAATATTTTACCCATACTTATTTCTAAAGTCCTTTTCGTTACATTGTCCAAGAACAACCTATCGTGAGAAATAATGATAACTGCGCCTTCGTATTTTTGTAAATAAGTTTCTAGCCAGCTAATTGAAATTATATCCAAATGATTTGTAGGTTCATCTAATAAAATTACGTCTGGATTATTAACTAATATTTTAGCTAATTCAGCGCGCATTTTCCAACCACCTGAAAACGTATTTAAACTTTGGTCAATTTCAACCTCTCCAAAACCTAATCCTTTCAATGTTGAATTTATCTTTTCTTCCCACTGAAATCCTTCGACAACCTGAAATTCATGATTTAAATCACTCAACTCATTTAACATTTCAAGGTAACTATCATTGTCGTAGTCAGTTCTTGTAATCAGTTCTTGGTTTATAAATTCTAGTTTTTCTCGAATATAGTTAATGCGTTCGTTTGATGAGTTCAAATATT
>CAMDGP010000208.1 GCA_945897765.1 Chitinophaga pinensis | reverse complement strand
AACGTTGACCTAAATTGTAAGTTAATGTTGATGCAGGGTTGCTAGTGTCTGCACCACCACTAGGGACATAACCAGCTGTATCACTTTGCCAAATCAAGAAATTTCCAGTTTTTTGAACTTGATAGTTGTATCCAATCCCTGCTTTTATACGGTTGTATTTTTCTGGTCTGAAATAAACACTTCCACTAACACGTCCTCTATATTCTGTTTCACCTTGGCGGTAACCATCATTATGGAAAAGAGTCGTTGATATGGTGTAGCCCATTTTTTTAAACATTTGCCCTCTGTAAGCTTCAATTTGCTGTATCATAGGTGTTTTTGTCCACCACTTTAAGGAAGCACGACTTGGGTTATCATAAAATCCGTAGGCAACTTTTAATTTTGTCTCCGGTTTTAAATTCGGTTCCTTTTCTGTAAGGGAAATAACACCGTTCAAAGCACCACTTCCATACAATACAGAAGCAGCTCCTTTCATTACTTCAATTTGTGATGCCTGCTCCATAGGTATTGCGTTCCATTGTGTGTCTCCAGCATAACCAGAAAGTAGTGGCATACCATTCCATAATAACAATACGCGACTTCCTGTTCCATAAGCGAAACCTGAACCACCTCTAATACTCACTTGTCCATCCATCGTAAAAACACCAGGCGTTTGATCAACAGCTTGCTCTAAGTCAGTTATTCCTTTGTTGTCAATTAATTGCGGACGAATAATTTCCATTGAAACTGGAACTTCTTCAATCGCTTGTCTTCTTCGTCCAGCGGAAACAACAACTGTTTCAAAATCTTTTTCGGGTTCACCTAGTTTAATAATAATTTCACCCGCTTTACTAACAACAATTGTATCATTGACATATTGAAGCATTGACACAATTATAGTAACAGGGAATTTTTGAGCATTTATTTTAAAATTGCCATCATAATCAGATATAGTTTTCGATCCGTCAGATGCAAGAATTTTTGCTCCAATAATTGGGTTATTAGTGAGTTTATCATTCACTTTTCCCGTGATTTGTGCCTGCATTAAAAACGGCACAATAAGTAAAGCAAAAGCAATTATTCTTTCTTTCATGATTATAGTTTAGACTTCAAATATTAAAAGAAATTTTTGATTTGAGAATAATTGTTAATTTTTTTTATTCTCCTTTAGTGTTAAAAGCAAACTATAAAGAAAATTGTAATTGAAGAATAAAGTTTCTTGGTGCTTGAATATCACCCGGTCTAGAAACGTATTCTGTATTTAATAAATTGTTAACAATTATATTCAATTTTATTTCTTTTTTGATATCAAAACTCATTCTAGTATCAAATACCAATGCACCTCTTTGATTTGCATCTCGATATTTTTTCATTCCAACTAATAATTCTTGTCCAAATACACCATCTTCAAAAACAACATCAATATTTTTCATGTAACTATTGTATCTAGATGAAAATCCAACACTAAATTTTTTATAGGTTGCTTGAATATCGACTTTAGCTAAATGATTAAATCGATATTTAAGCATATTTGAAGTAGTATCTGAAAAAGTTTCTCTGTAAGCTGAATCAGTATTCAAACTAATTGGATTCATATAAGTATAACCAAGGAGAGAAGTTAATTCAACAGCTCCAATTTTACCTTGGCTATTAAAAGATAATTCAATTCCAGTAATTCTTGCTTTCTCTGCATTTTGTGCTTGAAACCCAACCCATTTCCATAAATAATTAATTGCATCAGGATTAGACGTTTGTAAATTCCCCATTGTATCAGGTTTATATAATCCAAATGTAAATTCTGTCATGTTACTATATTGATTAACGAATCCAGCAACATCTATGTATCCTTTCCAATTATCTCCAAATTTTACTATTTGTTTCCATCCTATTTCTGCAGCCCATCCTGTTTCTGGTTTTAATTCTGGATTTCTAAAAATAACCAAACCACCAACGGACGTTGAAACATATCTTTCTCCGATAGATGGGAAACGAACACCTTGACCAATTGAAGCTCTTAAATGGGAAGCCTTATTGATTTCATAATGTAAACCAGCTCTAAAAACAGGATAAATTGGAATAGAAAGTGAATCAGTTATTCTAAATTTAGAATCAGATACAAGTGAATCTAATTTATAATATTCTAAACGCATTCCTGCAGAAAAATCTAATTTTTTATAGCTTGATTCAAATTGTGTGTAAGCCGCTGAATTTTGTGAGATATGATTTGAGAAAACCCAACTTTCCACACGGCTAGTGTTGTTAGTGTATCCCGCTGTGAAATTAGTAAACTCACCAACTTTTCTTTGAAATTGATAGTCAAAATAATACATTTCAGCAAAAGATGCATCGTAAACATTTTCAGAATTACCTGTTGTTACGATGTAATATCTTGATTTAAAATTGTGTCTATTATTGTATTTGTCATAAAACTTTAGATAAGGGTCAACACTAATTCGAATTGCTTTTTGTCTAGACAAGGTATTATCCATTGCTTCGTAACCAGATGTGTCATTTTTCCAAAGTACAAATACACCAGCATCTTGATATTGTGCGTTATAACCAATTCCAGCTTTTAATTTTGGGAATTTGGTAGGTTTAAAATAAAACGAACCATTTATACGGTATCTTTTTTCATTTTCACCTTTTCTAAAACCAGAATCTAAATAAGCATTTGCTCCGACTGTGAAACCAATATTTTTATAAGATTTTCCGTAATAAATATCTGCCAAATGAAAAGTAGGATTTTTATCCCACCAAATCATTGATTTTCTTCTTGGGTCGCCATAAATACCTGATTGAATTTTCGCTTTTAATTCTCCTTTTGGACCAGGTTCTTTTTCTGTTACCGCAATGATTCCATTCAATGCACCACTTCCATAAAGTACAGATGAAGCTCCTTTTAATATTTCAATTTGTGATGCTTGTTCCATTGGAACTGAATTCCATTTTGCATCACCAAGGTCTGGAGACAACATTGGAACTCCATTCCACACAAGCATTACTCTACTTCCAGCACCATAAGCATAACCACCACCACCGCGAATACTAACTTGTCCATCCATAGAATAAACACCTGGACTTTGGTCAACTGCTTGTTCTAAACTCGATAAACCTTTATTGTTAACTAATTCAGGGCGGATTATTTCCATAGAAACTGCAACATCTTCGATATCTTGATTTCTTCTTCCTGCTGTAACAACTACTGTTTTTATTTCTTGATCTTGAACAATTAAATTAAAGTTTATAATAGTATCTTTTGTTATTTTAAGTGAATCAGAAATATATCCTATCATTGAAATCTTTAAAAATACGGGATAATTTGACGGTTTTATTTCAAAATTCCCAAGTGGATTGCTGATTGCTTTTTGACCTGTAGATAGAAAAATTTTAGCTCCAAATAATGCTTCTTTAGTTTTTCCGTCTTGAACAAGTCCTTTAATTTGAGCGAAATTCACGAAAGAAAAAAGAAGAAAAATTGTAACAAATAAGTTTTTCATTAATATGAGAATGAGTTTTTTGATTAACTTAATGTTGCAAAACTAAGAAATTTTGAACAAATCAAACGAAATCTATAAAATCGCATTCAGTAAATTACATGGAATAGGGCCTGTTCGAGCAGCACAAATTATTTCTAAAATTGGAAGTGCGGAAGAATTATTTACAAATTCTATAAAATCCATTTGGCAAGAAACTGGGTTTTCTAAGTCAATTTTGAAATCCATGAAGAAAGAGGAAGCTATTGAATTGGCAGAAAATCAGTACAACTACAATTTAAAACACAATATAAATTCTCATTTCTTTTTAGATAAAGATTATCCGAGAAGATTAAAACAATGCGGTGATCCACCAATTGTAATTTATTCAAAAGGTAAAATGGAATTGAATCAAAACAAAGTAGTTTCAATTGTTGGTACCAGAAATTTAACAAATTACGGTAGCAAAATTTTACATGCGTTAATTGATTCATTGAAAAATGAACAAATTCAGATTATTTCTGGACTTGCATATGGCGTAGATATTCTTGCACATCGGCTAAGTTTAGAACATGGATTAGAGACAATAGGTGTACTTGGTCATGGACTAGATCGAATTTATCCATTTAAGCACCGTTCAACTGCTCTTGAAATGATGGAAAATGGAGGATTGGTCACTGAATTTATGATTGATACCAATCCGGATCGTGAGAATTTCCCAATGAGAAACAGAATTGTGGCAGGAATGGCCGATGCAACAATTGTAATAGAAAGTAAAATTAAAGGAGGTTCTATTATCACGGCAGAATTGGCAAATGAT